>JBBSMJ010000025.1:0-9968 GCA_038233235.1 Actinomycetes bacterium
CTGCACCTGCTGCTCACCATCGCCACCCGGTTCACGCCGGCCGACGAGCACGTGGAGAGCTGACGCCGCGCGTGCCGGTCGATGCCACCCTCGTGGGACGGAGCTACCCGCCGACCCCGCCGTACCACGTGGGTCGGGAGAAGATTCGCGAGTTCGCGGACGCCGTGGGTGACACCAGTCCGGCCTGCCGCGACCCCGAGGCGGCCCGGCTGCTCGGCCACCCCGACGTGATCGCACCTCCCACCTTCCCCATCGTGGTGACCCTGCGGGCGGCCGAGCAGGTTCTCGCCGCCCCCACGGTCGGGGTCGAGATGAACCGGGTGATCCACGGCGACCAGCGGTTCACCGCTACGCGTTCGGTCCGGGCGGGCGACGAGCTGGTCGTCGAGACCACCGTCGACCGGGTGCGCGAGATGGCCGGAAACACCATCCTCACTGTTCGCAGTGAGGTGCGCACGACCACTGGCGAGCATGTCTGTACGTCGCTGTCGACCCTCGTCGTCCGTGATGCCGCGTCGGCGGAGCGGATGTGACAGCCGTGCAGGTGCGATTCGAGGACGTGGCCGTCGACGGCGAACTGCCGATGATTCGGGTCGTTCTTCGCCGGGCCGATCTGGTTCGTTACGCCGCGGCGTCCGGTGACCTCAACGGCATCCACTGGAGCGATCGGATCGCACAGGCAGCAGGCCTGCCCGGTGTCGTTGCCCACGGGATGCTCACGATGGCGGTGGCGACACGGGTGCTGACCGAGTGGACGGGTGACCCTGGCTCAGTCGAGGAGATCGGCGTCCGCTTCGCTCGGCCGGTGGTAGTCCCCGACGACGAGGAGGGGGCAACTCTGCGGGCTCAGGGTCGGGTGACCGAGCGGCTCGACGGGCGGCGGGTGCGGGTCGTCCTCGACGTCCGCTGCGGCGAGGAGCGCGTCCTGGGCCAGGCACGCGCCGTTCTCCGCCTCGGGTGAACGAGTGCGGGAGCTGCTGAATGCGCCCCTGGCGGCGTACACCACCCTCCGGCTCGGCGGCCCGGCTCGCCGGCTGGTCGAGGCGACCACCGACGAGGAGGTCGTCAGCGCCGTCCAGGCGATCGACGCCGGCAGGGAACCGCTGCTCGTCCTCGGCGGGGGCAGCAACCTGGTCGTCGCCGACGAGGGATTCGCCGGCGTGGTGGTGCACGTGCGCTCCCGAGGGGTCGACGTGCAGGCCGGCGGCGACGACACCGCCCGCGTCGTCGCTCGAGCGGGGGAGAACTGGGACGAGCTGGTGGCACGCACCGTCACTGCCGGCCTGTCTGGCCTGGAATGTCTCTCCGGCATTCCCGGCCTCGTCGGAGCCGCCCCCATGCAGAACATCGGGGCGTACGGCCAAGATGTCAGCCAGACCATTTCCGCGGTCCGGGCCTACGACCGGGAGCTGCACACCGAGGTGACCCTGTCCCCGGAGCAGTGCGGGTTCGGCTACCGGCACAGCGTCTTCAAGCCCACCGCCCGCTACGTCGTGCTCGGCGTAACCTTTGCCCTCCAGCGCACACCGTTCTCCCAGCCGGTGCGCTACGCCGAGCTGGCCCACACCCTCGGGGTGCGGGCGGGTGAGCGGGCGCCGCTCGCCGACGTGCGCGCGACCGTGCTCGGCCTTCGCCGCGGGAAGGGCATGGTGCTCGATCCCGCCGACGTCGACACCCGAAGCGCCGGCTCCTTCTTCACCAACCCGGTGCTCGATCCGGCGGCCCTCCAAGCGCTCGAGGTGCGGGTTGCCCAACGGCTCGGCCCGCAGGCCGCATTCCCGCGGTTCCCCGCGCGGGACGGCTCGGTCAAGACCTCTGCCGCCTGGCTGATCCAGCACGCCGGCTTCGGCCGCGGCTACGGCTCGGGACGCGCCCGCATCTCCACCAAGCACACCCTCGCGTTGACCAACCGTGGGGGAGCGACCACCACGGAGCTGCTGACCCTCGCCCGCGAGGTGCGCGACGGCGTACACGCCGCTTTCGGGGTGGAGCTGGTCAACGAGCCGGTGCTGGTCGGGACTGACCTGTAGCGGCCGGCGGGGAGGCCAGCCAGGAGTCGATGCCGGCCAGCAGACCCGCCTTGACGGTGTACGGCGCTGCCGACGCCCGCACGGAGCAGCGGGCGAGCGCAGCGAGTTCGCCGTCCCCCAGACCGTGGGCGGTCCGCGCGAGCTCGTACTGCGCGGTCAGCCGGGACCCGAAGAGCAGCGGGTCGTCCGCACCGAGTGCGACGCCGACGCCGGCATCGAGTAGCCGCCGAAGGGGGACGTCACCGGGATCCGCGGCCACGCCGAGCGCGACGTTGGACGTAGGGCAAACTTCCAGCGTCACGCCGTCCCGGGCGAGCCGGTCGACCAGCCGCGGGTCTTCCACCGAGCGGATCCCATGCCCAATGCGGTGCGCCCCCAGCGCGTCCAGGCACGCCGCGACGCTCGGGGCCCCGGCCAGCTCCCCGCCATGGGGCACCGCCAGCAGCCCGGCGCGGTGGGCGATCCGGAAGGCGGCGGCGAAGTCTGCCGGCGGTCCGCGGCGCTCGTCGTTGCTCAGCCCGAAGCCGACGACGCCCTCGCCCGCGTGGTTGGCCGCGACCCGCGCCAGGGTCCGCGCGTCCAGCGGGTGGCGGGTCCGGTTCGCGGCGAGCACGACCCCGATCCCCACTCCGTTGGCCGTCGCCGCCTCCTCGGCCGCGTCGAGGATCAGCTGGACGGTGGGGGTAAGCCCACCGAGCCACGACGCGTACGTCGTCGGGTCCACCTGGATCTCCAGCCAGCCGGAGCCGTCCGCCCGCTCGTCCTCGGCGACCTCCCGCAGCAGCCGGCGTACGTCCTCCTCCGTGCGCAGCACCGACCGGGCGGCGTCGTATAGCCGCTGGAAGCGGAACCAGCCGCGCTCGTCGGTCGCGTGCAGGTGAGCCGGACCGCTGCCGCGCAGCGCGTCAGGCAGGGCTACTCGGTGGCGGGCGGCGAGGTCGAGCAGCGTCGTCCGGCGCAGGGCGCCGGTGAAGTGCAGGTGCAGATGGGCCTTCGGCAGTAGCTGCAGGTCGCGTTGTCCGCCCCTGGTCGGCGGCATCCTCAGCGGCGCGCCTCGCCGATCAGCTGCTGCAGCCGGGTGACGCCCTCGCTGAGGTCGTCGTCACCGAGTGCGTAGGACAGCCGCAGGTAGCCCGGCGTCCCGAACGCCTCCCCGGGCACCAGCGCGACCTCTACCTCCTCGAGGATCAGCTCGGCCAGCTCGGCCGATGTGGTCGGCCGACGCCCGCGCAGCTTGCAGCCGAGCACCTCCTTGACCGAGGGGTAGCAGTAAAAGGCGCCGCGCGGTTCCGGGCAGGTGACGCCAGGTATGTCCGCGAGCATCTTCGTCATGGTGATCCGGCGACGGTCGAAGGCCTCCCGCATGGCGGCGACCGCCGAGAGGTCGCCGGACACCGCCGCCAGCGCGGCGGCCTGCGACACGTTGGCCACGTTGGAGGTGGCGTGGGACTGCAGGCTGGCTGCCGCCGCCACCACATCCGCAGGGCCGATCAACCATCCCACCCGCCAGCCGGTCATCGCGTAGGTCTTGGCGACGCCGTTGACTACCACGCAGCGCTCGCGCAGCGCCGGTACCTGGACCGGCATCGAGGCGAAGACGGCGTCCGCGTAGACGAGGTGTTCGTAGATCTCGTCGGTCACCACCCACAGCCCCCGGCCCGCCGCCCAGCGGCCGATCTCGGCGACCAGGTCCGGCGGGTAGACCGCGCCCGACGGATTCGACGGCGAGACGAACACCAGCACCTTGGTCCGGTCGGTACAGGCGGACTCCAGCCGCTCCACCGACGTCTGGTAACCGGTCGTCTCGTCGGTCCTCACCGGTACCGGGACGCCACCGGCCAGCCGGATCGACTCGGGGTAGGTGGTCCAGTACGGCGCCGGCAGCAGCACCTCGTCGCCGGGGTCGAGCAGCGTGGCGAAAGCTTCGTACAGCGCCTGCTTGCCGCCGTTGGTCACCAGCACCTCGTCGGGGCGGACCAGCAGCCCACTGTCGCGTCGGGTCTTCTCCGCTATGGCCTCGCGCAGCTCAGGGAGGCCACCGGTCGGGCTGTAGCGGTGCATGCGCGGGTCTTTACAGGCGCGAGCTGCCGCCTCCACCACATGCGCAGGAGTGGGGAAGTCAGGTTCACCGGCGGCGAAGACCACCACCGGTCGCCCGTCCGCCTGCAGCGCCTTGGCCTTGGCGTCGATGGCGAGCGTGGCGGACTCGGTGATCCCGGACACCCGGGCGGATATCCGACGCTCCTCGGCTGCTGGCGTGCTGGGAGGGTGGCTCATGCGAGCATGCTGCCATCGTCCGGTCGTCGGGAGGGCCTCGGGGGCGGGCGGGGACCGCGTAGGGAGTTCGACCGGTCACGACGATCCCGCGTACACTGCTCGACGGTGGCCTGTGCCCCGGCTCCAGCGCGCCCGGAGCCGGATGCTCAGGGGCCGGAGGGCAGTAGCTCAATTGGCTAGAGTCCCGGTCTCCAAAACCGGTGGTTGGGGGTTCGAGTCCCTCCTGCCCTGCGAGGTGTCCCCGGCCGGGCGGCACGACACGACGACGGCATGTCCGCCGTGGCGGCCCCACGGATCGACCCGAGCAGGCAGGTGAGGAACGTATGACGGAGACGCACGGCTCCACCGCGGCGCCGGAGCGCCGTGGCGGTGCCGAAAGGCCCAGCCTCCCCGGGCGGGTGTCGCTGTACTACCGGCAGGTGGTCGCCGAGCTGCGCAAGGTCATCTGGCCTTCTCGCAAGCAGCTGATCACCTACACGACCGTCGTGCTGATCTTCGTCGCCCTTGTCATGACGATCGTTGGTCTGCTCGACCTCGGGCTGGCCAAGCTCGCCTTCGCTGTCTTCGCCTGACCGGCTAACCGCTCCCCCGCCCTGCCCTCGAATACAAGGAAGTGCACCCCGTGTCGCAGACCGGCCACTCCCCGTCGCTCGAGCCTGACGAGCTCGCGGACGACACCCCGAACGGGCGCGCGGGCGAGCACGAGCTCGTCGGGGCTCCCGAGGCACAGGCCGAGGCCGAGGCCGAGGAAGTCGATCCGCGCGCGGAGTTTCGCCGTACGCTGCGTGCCGCGCCCGGCGACTGGTACGTCGTGCACTCCTACGCTGGCTACGAGAACCGGGTGAAGACCAACCTGGAGAACCGCCGAGCGTCACTGAACATGGAGGACTTCATCTACCAGGTGGAAGTCCCCATCGAAGAGGTCACCGAGATCAAGTCCGGCCAGCGGAAGCTCGTCAAGCGCAACAAGTTTCCCGGCTACGTCCTCGTCCGCATGGACCTGACCGACGAATCCTGGTCCGCCGTACGGAACACTCCCGGCGTCACCGGGTTCGTCGGCCACACCCACCAGCCGTCACCCCTGACCCTCACCGAGGTCGAGGACATCCTGGGGCCACCCGACGAGACGAAGCAGAAGGCGCCGGCAGAGGCGAAGGTGAGCGACTTCGCGGTGGGCGAATCCGTCACCGTCATGGACGGCCCGTTCGCCACGTTGCCCGCCACGATCAACGAGATCAACCCGGACGCGCAGAAGCTAAAAGTGCTCGTGTCCATCTTCGGCCGGGAGACCCCGGTCGAGCTGTCGTTCAACCAGGTCTCCAAGCTCTGACCGCCGTACGCCGATCAACAAAGGACCACCCCTATGCCTCCCAAGAAGCGACTCGCCGCAGTCGTCAAGTTGCAGATCCAGGCCGGCGCGGCGACGCCCGCGCCTCCGGTCGGGCCGGCGCTCGGCCAGCACGGCGTCAACATCATGGAGTTCTGCCGGGCCTACAACGCCGCGACGGAGAGCCAGCGAGGCGACGTCGTACCCGTAGAGATTTCCGTCTACGAGGACCGCTCGTTCACCTTTGTCACCAAGACTCCTCCCGCAGCGCGCCTGATCCTCAAGGCGGCGGGGGTCGACAAGGGCAGTGGTGAACCGCACCGGACCAAGGTGGCGACGCTCTCCCGGGAGCAGGTGCGCGAGATCGCCCGGACGAAGATGCCCGACCTGAACGCCAACGACCTGGAGGCCGCGGAGAAGATCGTCGCGGGCACCGCCAGATCCATGGGGGTCACCGTCCGAGACTGATACGCGCCACCGTGGGAGGGCCCAGCGCGGTCCGCCGACCACGACTCCTCGACCGCAAGCAGCCCACAAGGGAGCAGGACATGAAGCGCAGCAAGGCCTATCGCCAGGCGGCGGAGAAGATCGATGTCGACCGGCTGTACGCCCCGCTAGAGGCGGTGCGGCTGGCCAAGGAGACGAGCCGGACGACCCTGGACCCGACGGTCGAGATAGCCCTGCGCCTCGGCGTCGACCCGCGCAAGGCGGACCAGATGGTGCGCGGCACCGTCAACCTGCCCCACGGGACCGGCAAGACGGCCCGTGTCCTCGTCTTCGCCACCGGCGACCGTGCCGAGCAGGCCCGCGCCGCCGGCGCCGATTATGTCGGCGCCGACGACCTCATCGAGCGGGTACAGGGCGGATTCCTCGACTTCGACGCCGCGGTGGCGACCCCGGACCTCATGGGGAAGGTCGGCCGGTTGGGCCGCGTCCTCGGCCCTCGCGGCCTCATGCCCAATCCGAAGACCGGCACGGTGACCAACGATGTCGCCAAGGCGGTGTCGGACATCAAGGGGGGCAAGATCGAATTTCGAGTCGACCGTCACGCCAACCTCCACTTCATCATCGGCAAGGCCTCGTTCGCGGACAGTGCGCTGGTGGAGAACTACGCCGCCGCGATCGACGAGGTGGTGCGCCTCAAGCCGGCCGCCGCCAAGGGTCGCTACCTGCGTAAGGCGGTGATGGCCACGACGATGGGTCCGGGCATCCCGCTCGACCCCGCGAAGACGCGCAATCTGCTGGTCGACGAGGATGCCGCATCTGCATGATCCCCGACAAGGGACTTCAGGATCGACCTACGTCGACTGACCGGACCGCTGCTGAATCCGGGTACGCCATGCGCCGCCGTCTTGCCGCCGCAGCCTTGGGTTGCGGGATCGTTCTCACCGCCTGCAGCGGGGGCGACGAACCCGCCGACCCGGCGGCTGGCCAGAGCCCCGGCGCCGCGGCGACTACCGCAGCCGCACCCGACCCGGCGCCCCCGACGAGTCCGTCGGCGTCGGCCACCGGTGATGCCGGCGGCGCCGGAACGATCAGCGGGGAGGATCTCACCGACCGGGTGGTGAGCGCTGCCAACAGTGACGGGTCAGCCGCCGGGGAGTTCACGATCGACGCCGGGGGGCAGAGCATCGAGGGAGAGGCGGACTTCACCCTCGACCCGTACGCCATCGACGCGACGTTCGCTGGGCTGCCCGGGCTCGGTCCCGACGGCATCCGAGTGGTCCTCGACGGGGAGACCGCTTACCTCGACCTTGGGGGCAGCGTCCCGCTGCCGGACGACAAGCGCTGGGTGTCCATCTCCGAGAACGACAAGGGCCCGGCCGCAGCAGCCTTCAAGCCAGTCCTCGAGGATCTCACGCAGGGCTTCGACCCGCGGGAGTCCTTCCGCATCATCGAGGCCGCGCCCACCTGGACAGCGGAGGGCAGCGAGGAGCTGGACGGGGTGCAGACGACCCGCTACGTCGGAGTTGCCGACGTCGACCGCCTGATAGAGCTGTCCGACGGCGCCGAGGCCGACAGCGCACGTCAGCTTGCCGCGCAGGGCGTTACCGAGATTCCGCTCACCGTGTGGTTGGAGGACAACGACCTGCTGCGGCGTATCGACTTCACCGCTGACAGTGCGGCCGGAGCGCTCTCGACGCAGACCACCTACGACTGGTCCGCCGAGGTCGACGTCAGCCCCCCTCCGGCCAACGAAGTGATCTCTGCATCGGACCTGTCACCCTGACGACCCACGCGCTGGACGCCGGCAGGTCATTCGAGTTTGGCCCCAGCGAGAAGAGCCCGTAGGCTGAGCGTTGCCACAGACCGTTGGTCGTCACCCCAGGGTGACCGAAGGCCCGCTGCTCGGGCGACCCACGTAGGCGAGACGGACCGAGCGCGCACTATGCGCGCTTACGCCCCGTGCGCCTGCGCCGGGGCGTCTCGCATGTCCGGCCCCGCTGGCCCTTAGGGGCGTCCACCGGCACACCGGGAAGGGGGCCCATGGCCAGGGCTGACAAGACCGCCGCCGTTGCGGCGCTGGCGCAGGAGTTCCGCAGCTCCAACGCCGCGGTCCTCACCGAGTACCGCGGACTGTCGGTGTCGCAGCTCAAGGCACTGCGGCGCTCCCTAGGCGAAGACACCACGTACGCAGTGGTCAAGAACACCCTCACGCGCATCGCTGCCCGCGACGCAGGCATCACCGCCCTGGAGCAACTGCTCATCGGTCCGTCGGCGATCGCTTTCGTCAAGGGCGACCCGGTCGAGGCGGCCAAGGGCCTGCGGGACTTCGCTCGCACCAACCCCCAGCTGGTCATCAAGGGCGGCTACCTCGATGGCAAGGCACTCGCCCCGGAGGAGATCCGCCGGCTGGCGGACCTGGAGTCACGTGAGGTGCTGCTTGCCAAGCTTGCCGGCGCCATGCAGGCGTCATTGTCTCAGGCAGCCGCACTCTTCCAGGCTCCGCTCGCCCAGGCAGCTCGCGTGATCGAAGCGCTCCGCCAGCAGCGGACCGAACTCGGCGAAGGCACAAGGGAATCCGGTGCCAGCGGGCCGGAGCTTCCCGAGTCGGAGATCTCGGAGGCACCCGAGCCGGAGGCACCAGCGTCGTAGGTCGGTAACCCGGCCGTCATGTCCCACCACCATCACCCGATCGGAAGGATCGCCACCATGGCGAAGCTCAGTACCGACGAACTGCTCGACGTGTTCAAGGACATGACCCTGATCGAGCTGTCCGAGTTCGTCAGCCAGTTCGAGGACACCTTCGGCGTTACCGCGGCGGCCCCGGTCGCCGTCGCCGCGCCCGGTGCCGGGGCGCCAGGTGCGTCGGCGGACGGCGCAGCCGCGGAAGAGCAGGACGAGTTCGACGTCATCCTGGAAGCTGCTGGTGACAAGAAGATCCAGGTCATCAAGGAGGTGCGCTCGCTCACCAGCCTGGGCTTGAAGGAAGCCAAGGACCTCGTCGACGGGGCCCCGAAGGCGGTCTTGGAGAAGGTCACCAAGGAGGCCGCCGAGAAGGGCAAGGCAGCCCTCGAAGGAGCCGGCGCCAGCGTCACCGTCAAGTAGTAGCACCCGCTTCGACCTCGGCTGGTCGGACCCCGACCGGAATGGTCGGGGTCGGCTGTCCTACCGGATGCTCTTGACTAGGGGCACTCGGGCGGGCACCCTGGGCGCAACCGCGACAGCGGCTACCCACGGGAGGGTCCTCGCGACGCTGAGACAGGACGAGCGCCGGACTCGACAGCAGTGTGCCTGAGGGCTACACTGCTCCTTTGCGCTGTCTCTCGCCGGACCCGTATCGTTGATCACGGGCCCCTCGACCTGCGCGCGCACCAGTCCGCGAGCCATTGGAAGGACCACTCTTGGCCGCCTCGCGCACCGCATCTGCACTCAGCTCGGATTCCTCGTCCTCGACGGTGACCCCGCAAGGGGTTGCCAACGGGACCCCCGCCGGACCTCGGCGGATCTCCTTCGCCAAGATTCGGGAGCCGCTGGAGGTTCCCAACCTGCTCGCCCTGCAGACCAACAGCTTCGACTGGTTGCTCGGCAACGAGCCCTGGCAGGCCCGCACGGAGTCTTTAGCAGCGGCCGGGCGTGCGGACATCGTCCGCAAGTCGGGGCTCGAGGAGATCTTCGAGGAAATCAGTCCCATCGAGGACTTCTCCGGCTCCATGTCGCTGACGTTCCGCGATCACCGGTTCGAGCCGCCAAAGTTCTCCATGGAGGACTGCAAGGAGCGGGACATCACCTTCTCCGCACCGCTCTTCGTCACCGCCGAGTTCACCAACAACGAGACCGGCGAGATCAAGAGCCAGACCGTCTTCATGGGTGACTTCCCGCTGATGACGGAC
>JBBSMJ010000026.1:0-9950 GCA_038233235.1 Actinomycetes bacterium
ACACAGGCGGCGACGAGTACGACCGCATGGTCGCGGCCGGCGACGTTCTGGTTGGCTCGCAGGACATGCTCGCGGGTCGGCCGGTTTCAGTTGCCTCCGCAGCCAAGCTGTCGGACGAACTTCCGGCGCTCCGCGACGGCGACTGGCGCTAACCCAGCGCTAACTCTGCTCTACGTCGACGCCAGCGCGCCGTCCTGCGCTTCGCGGACCGGCCAGATGTCTCGGCTCCCGCCGGAGACGGGCGGTCGCCGGCCGGCATGGCTTCACGACGAGGCGTACGCCTCCAGCGGTGGGCAGGAGCAGACGAGGTTGCGGTCGCCGTACGCACCCTCGACGCGACGCACCGGCGGCCAGTACTTCACCTCGTGCAGCCAGGGCAGCGGGTAGGCGGCCTGCTCGCGGGAGTAGGGGTGGGTCCACTCCCCCGCGAGCATCGCGGCGGTATGCGGGGCGTTCTTCAGCGGGTTGTCCGTACGGTCCAACTCACCGCCCGCCACGGCGGCGATCTCCTCGCGAATAGCGATCATCGCCGCGCAGAAGCGGTCGAGTTCGGCGAGGTCCTCCGACTCGGTCGGCTCGATCATGAGCGTGCCGGCGACCGGGAAGGACATCGTCGGCGCGTGGAACCCGTAGTCGACCAGCCGCTTGGCGACGTCTTCGACGGTGACGCCGGTCTGCTTGGTGATCTCGCGCAGATCCACGATGCACTCGTGGGCGACGAGCCCGGCGCGCCCGGTGTAGAGCACCGGGTAGTGCGGGACCAGCCGGCGCGCCACGTAGTTGGCCGCGAGCACCGCCACCTGGGTCGCCCGGGTCAGCCCCTCCGCGCCCATGAGTCGGATGTAGGCCCACGAGATCGGTAGCACACCCGCCGACCCCCACGGCGCAGCCGCCACCGGCCCGGGGCCGGAGGACGGCCCCGCCGCCGACTGCAGCGGGTGGTTGGGGAGGTACGGCGCAAGGTGCTCGCGCACGGCCACCGGGCCGACGCCGGGGCCGCCGCCGCCGTGCGGGATGCAAAACGTCTTGTGCAGGTTGAGGTGGGACACGTCGGCACCGAAGCGACCGGGCCGGGCGAGTCCGACGAGCGCGTTGAGGTTGGCACCGTCGACGTAGACCTGGCCACCGGCGTCGTGCACGGTGGCGCACACGTCGCGGATCGTCTCCTCGTAGACGCCGTGGGTCGAGGGGTAGGTCACCATCAGCGCGGCCAACTCGTCACGGTGCTCGTCCACCTTCGCGTGCAGATCGTCGAGGTCGACGTTGCCCGCGTCGTCGCAGGAGACGACCACCACCCGCAGTCCCGCCATCGCCGCGCTCGCCGCGTTGGTGCCGTGGGCCGAGGACGGAATGAGGCAGACGACACGCTGGTCCTCGCCCCGGTCGCGGTGATAGGCGCGGACGGCGAGCAGCCCGGCCAGCTCCCCCTGGGAGCCGGCGTTGGGCTGCAGGGACACCGCGTCGTAGCCGGTGATTCGCGCCAGCCAAGTCTCCAACCCGGTGATCAGCTCTCGGTAACCCGCCGCCTGGTCCAGCGGTGCGAACGGGTGCAGATCGGCGAAGCCGGGCCAGGTGATGGGTTCCATCTCGGCGGTCGCGTTGAGCTTCATCGTGCAGGAGCCGAGCGGGATCATCGAGCGGTCCAGCGCCAGGTCCCGGTCGGCGAGGCGGCGCAGGTAGCGCAGCATCCCGGTCTCGGAGTGATGCGCGTGGAAGACGGGGTGGCCGAGGAAGTCGCTCGTACGCCGCAGGTCGTCGGGCAGCGCGTCGGTCGTTGCCGCATCCAGGTCAGCCACCGACACGTCGCTCAGGCCGAAGGCCGCCCAGACCTCCGCCAGGTGGTCCTGCCGCGTCGTCTCGTCCGTCGAGATCCCCACCGTGTCCGCGTCGACGAGGCGCAGGTTGATCCCGCGGTCGAGCGCCGCGGCGACCACCTTCTCCGCCCGCCCGGGGACGCGGGCCTGCACCGTGTCGAAGAAGGCGTCGTACGCCACCTCGACCCCGCCGTGGCGCAGACCGGCGGCCAGCACCGCGGCCATCCGGTGCGTCCGGTAGGCGATGGTGCGCAGCCCCTCCGGCCCGTGGTAGACGGCGTACAGGCCGGCGACGACGGCGAGCAGCACCTGGGCGGTACAGATGTTGCTGGTCGCCTTCTCCCGACGGATGTGCTGCTCGCGGGTCGCCAGCGCCAGCCGATACGCCGGCGCGCCGTCGACGTCGACCGACACGCCCACCAGCCGGCCGGGCAGGTTGCGGGCGAGCTTCTCGCGCACCGCGATGTAGCCGGCGTGCGGTCCGCCGTACCCCATGGGTACGCCGAAGCGCTGGCTGGTGCCGACGGCGATATCCGCACCGACCTCGCCAGGTGAGTGCACCATGGTCAGGGCGAGCAGGTCGGCCGCCACCACGACGAGCGCGCCACGGTCGTGCGCCTGCTCGACGAGGCCAGGGTGCGCAACCAGCCGGCCCGAACTGCCGGGGGCCTGCACGAGGACACCGAAGCACGGCCCCTCGGGCAAGCCGGCGCCGAGATCGGTGACCACCAGCGGAATGCCGAGCGGCTCCGCCCGGGTGCGCAGCACCGCGAGGGTCTGCGGATGGCAGTCGGCGTCGACGACGAACGCGGCGTCAGCGGCTGCCTTGGTGGCCCGGCGGGCCAGGGCCATCGCCTCGGCCACCGCGGTCGCTTCGTCGAGCAGTGACGCGTTCGCCACCGGCAGCCCGGTCAGGTCGGACACCATGGTCTGGAAGTCCAGCAGCGCCTCCAGCCGCCCTTGCGAAATCTCCGCCTGGTAGGGGGTGTAGGCGGTGTACCAGGCGGGGTTCTCGAGCACGTTGCGCAGGATGACCGGCGGAGTGACGGTGCCGTAGTAACCCAGCCCGATCATGGAGGTGAGGACCTGGTTGCGGCCGGCGAGCTCCCGCAGCTCTGCCAGCATCTCGTGCTCGGTGGCAGCAGCGGGCAGGTCGAGAGGTTCCCGCTCACGGATCGCGGTGGGCACCGCGGCATCGACCAGCTCCTCGAGTGAGCCGTAGCCGACGGTCGCCAACAGTTTGGCTCGCTCGTCCGGAGAGGGGCCGATGTGCCTGTCGGCGAAGGGTGTCCCGCGCTCCAGTGCATCCAGGGTGGGCCGGTCGGTCATGTGATCTCCACCGGTCGGCGGCAGGGGTCGGCGCCGGGGTCATGGCACCGAGCGCACGCCGGATGTGCGGCGTGTCTTGACGGTATCAGCGACACCGGTTCTCGGCCTGTCGCGCTACACCGGGGCGCTTCCCTGCCTTGATGGTCCGTGCGGAACGTTGAGCGAGGGTCAGCTGATCCGTCGCGTGCGGCGGCGTACGGAGAGCTCGTCGTCAGAGTGCTCCATGGCCTCATCGGCGCGCTCGCCGGGCAACTCGGCGAGGGAGCCCTCGACCTCGCGCCAGACCCGGCCGACGGCGATACCGAAGACGCCCTGCCCGCCCTGCACGAGGTCGACCACTTCGTCCGTGGAGGTGCACTCATAGACGCTGGCACCGTCGCTCATCAGGGTGATCCGGGCGAGGTCTGCGACTCCCCGCTCTCGCAGGTAGTGCACAGCGGTGCGGATGTTCTGCAGCGAGACACCGGTGTCGAGCAGCCGCTTGACCACCTTGAGGACGAGTATGTCGCGGAAGCCGTACAGCCGCTGAGTGCCGGACCCTGCGGCGGCCCGCACGCTTGGCGCGACGAGACCGGTGCGAGCCCAGTAGTCCAGCTGGCGATAGGTGATGCCGGCCGCCGTGCAGGCCGTCGGTCCGCGATAGCCGATGTCCTCGGGGAGCGCGGAGACGGCGTCGTCGTCGAAGAGCAGGCCTTGCTCACCCGCTCGCCGAGCTGCCTGCTCGGCCTCGTGGGCAACCCCATGATCGGTGTCACCGCTGCTCCTGCTGACCACCGCACACCTCCGCCGCTGAAGCCTCCGCTCCACGGCGCATGTCGCCCGCCGGTCGGGAGAGCACACGGGTGGAGTTACACCGAAGGCTTTCCCGCACGGTAGGCGCCGGTTCCCGGTGCGTCAACGTGATCGACCGCGTGTCGGATTGCTCTCTTGCAACGGCGGCTCTCGACCTGAGGTGGAGAGTCAGCCGAGGTTGCCGCTCTCGAAGTCCTCAGGGGAGATCTGGTCGAGGAACTCGCGGAACTTCTCCACCTCGTCCTCTTGCTCGTCCGGAATGGGGATGCCCGCCTCGTCCAAGACAGCCTTGGCGCCGAAGATCGGCGTCCCGGTCCGCAATGCCAGCGCGATCGCATCGGACGGACGCGCGCTGACCTCGACGCCGTCACCGAAGTCGAGCTCGGCGAAGAAGATGCCGTCGCGGAGTGCAGTGATGCGCACCTGGCGCAGCTCCCCACCGAGCGCCCCCACGACGTCGCGCAGCAGGTCGTGAGTCAGCGGACGGGTGGGGAGCACACCCTGCTGGGCGAATGCGATGGCGGTGGCTTCACCGGCGCCGATCCAGATGGGCAGGTAACGGTCGCCCGATACCTCCTTGAGCAGCACGATCGGCTGGTTGGAGGGCATCTCGACCCGGACCCCAACGACGTCCAGCTGGTTCACCCGTCCACGCTACACCGCAGGTGCACGGCTCAGCCGTCGACACTTGACGGCTCAGCCGTCGATGCGCAGCGCCGACTTGACGAGCGCGGCATGCAACCGTACGGACAGGGCGGCCAACTCCCGGACGACCTCGTCTGCTCGTGCCCGCGCGTCGGCGCCCCGAGCGCGCCGCAGCGGTGTGACCACTTGCTCCACCAACCCGGCCTCCCGTTCGGCGGCGGCCTTGAAGGCGCGCAGATGCCGTGCCTCAAGCCCGAAGGCAGCCAGCTCGGCCGCCGTCTTGGCAACCAGCAGCGCATCAGCGTCGTAGTGTCCCCCGCCGTCCTCGCTCCGCTGCTGGGTCCGCTGCTGGGCCGGCTGCTGGTAGTTCAGCTGCCTAGCCCGCCGCGGCGCCGATCCACGCGGGCCGAGCAATCCGTACTCCTCCAGCTGCCGCAGCAGTTGCGCGTCGATGTCGGCGGCGTCGAGGAGCTCGCGGCGGGAGAGCCGGACCGACACGCTGCCACCGGCAAACGACTCCGGTCCCGGGAGCCCGTCGACGGCGACAAGATGGGGCGGCACGCGCGGCGCGCTCCCGCCTGGCTCAGGAGGCACGAGGCCCCTGTCGAAGGCGTCGAGGTGATCGCGGATCACCCGCAGAGGCAGGTACTGCTCGCGTTGTGCGGTGAGGACATAGCGCAGCCGCTCGAGGTCGCGATGGGTGAACTTACGGTAGCCCGAGGGGGTCCGCTCCGGGTCGACGAGCCCCTCCGCCTCCAGGAAGCGGATCTTGGAAATGGTGACGTCTGGGAAGTCGGGTCGCAGCGCGGTGAGCACCTCACCGATGCTCATGAACGCCCGGGCCGAAGCCGCCGGGCTCACGCCTCGCCTGCCGCCTGCTCGCTGGCGTGGTAGACCAGCCGGTACTTCCCGATCTGTACCTCGTCCCCACCGGACAACGTGGCGCTCTCGATGCGCTCGCGGTTGACGTAGGTGCCGTTGAGGCTGCCGACGTCGCGTACGAGGAAGCCGTCGGCGCGCCGGTGCAGTTCCGCGTGGCGGCGGGAGACGGTGACGTCGTCCAGGAAGATGTCGCTGTCCGGGTGGCGACCGGCGGTGGTGATGTCGCTGTCGAGCAGGAAGCGGCTACCGGAATTGGGGCCCTTCTGGACCACGAGGAGCGCAGAGCCAGCGGGGAGGGCGTCGACGGCCGCCTGGTCCACTGCGGTGAGTTCCGTACGGTCCTGATCGGGCGTATCGGAGCCGGCCAGCGACTGGGTGGTGGTCGTCGAGTCGAGCAAGCGCTCCACCGGAGGGGCGGAGACGGCCGCGCCGCACTGGGAGCAGAAGCGCGCGCCCTCGGGATTGTCGTGTCCGCACTTGGCGCAGGGGGGCATCGGTCGCATCCTTCCGCCGCGCCGGTGCGCGGCCGCAGGCCGAGTCGTCACGCCGGCGCCGTCCGCGGAAAGGGGAGGGACCGACCATCAGGCTCAGGTTGACGGTGAGGCAATCTAGGCGGACGCCCCAGCCCGGTCAAACCGCCAGCCTGCTTCACGCCTGGCCGATGGATTGCTGGTACGCGGCGGCGTCCATCAGGCCGCTGAGAGCGTCCCCGTCGGACAGCTGGATGTCCAGCATCCAACCATCGCCGTAACAGTCGCTGTTGATCAGATCCGGCGAGGCGTCGAGCTCCTCGTTGCGGGCGACGACCGTTCCGGCGACTGGCGCGTAGACGTCCGACACGCTCTTGGTGGACTCCACCTCGCCGAGCGGCTGCCCGGCACTGAGTTCGGTGCCCGGCTCGGGCAGCGTGACGAAGACGATGTCGCCCAGCGCCTCCTGGGCGTAGTGGGTGATTCCCATCCGCACCGTCGACTCGCCGTCGGCGCCGGTCGAACGCACCCATTCGTGCCGGTCGGTGTAGCTCAGGTCCTCGGGATACACGGGGCTCCTCGCTCGCGGCCGGGTCGTCCGGGGCCGGGCGAGCGTACTGAGCTGGCGCGGCCGGTCGCAAGGTGTCGCTCAGGACAACGTCGCGCGTTCGACGACCCCCGCCCATTCCTCCAGCAGCATCGACGCCGCGTCGTCGTCGGGCCCTTCCGCCCACAGGTGGGTGACAGCGCCCGACACGTCGGGCAGCACCAGGACCCAGCGTCCGTCCTCTTCCACAACCCGTACGCCGTCCGTGGTGTCCAGCGTGCGGTCCCCCGCAGCCTGCATCACCTCCCGCATGACCTGGGCCTTCACCGCCCACGCGGTGGGGACGTCGCGGCGCAGCAGGTGGGCGGCCGGAATGCGCGCGTCGATCTGACTCAGACTGAGGTGGGCGCGGGCGACCAGACCGACGAGGCGTACCAGGGCGGCGACGCCGTCGATCGCCGGGCTGAGCTCCGGTATGACGAAACCACCCCTGCCATCAGCGGCGAGCACCGTCCCCACCGTGCTCGCAGCCTCCGCAAGGTCGTCCAGAGCCGTCGTCGTCCAGGTGATGCGTACGCCGTGGAAGCGAGCCACCTGTTCGGCGACCCTGGTCGTCATCACCGGCAGCGCCACCTGCCCCTCGCCCCGCTCGGCAGCGACCAGGTCGAGCAGCACGAGCAGGGCGCGGTCGTCGCTGACGACTGCGCCGTTGTCGTCGACGAGAACGAAACGCTCCCCTACCGGGTCGAAGCGAACGCCGAACGCCGCCCCGGAGGAGGAGACCAACTCCCCCAACCGCTGCAGATCCCTGCGCCGAGTTGCCAAGGTCTCCATCGGGGTCCGCTCCTGGAGCCGATTGTTGACGGTAAGAACGTCCACCTCGAGCCGGCCGAGAACCGCCGGAAGGACCGCTGCCGCCGCACCGCCGGCTACGTCGATAACCAGCTTCAGCTCTGCCGCGGCCACGCCGGTGATGTCGACGCAGCGCAACATCTCCTGGGCGTAGTTGTCGACCGCTCGGGGCGGGAAGAACAGGTCGCCGATCTCGCCGGGGAACGCGCGGCGAAACTCCTGCCGACTGAAGGCGCGCTCCAGTTTGCGCTGCGCGGTACGGGAGAGGTCCGCTCCCCGGTGATCGAGGAAGACGATGTCGACCCCCTCCGGATCGTCCGCCGACGTACGGAAGAGCATTCCGCCCGCGCTGCCGCGTCCCGTCTCCAACCTGGCCACCGGCACCGGTGCCACGTCGAGGTCACGCACGTTGATGGCGCTCGCCGTCAGCGCGCTGACCGCCGCGCGCTTCAATGCGCCGGTGGCCCGCGCGGCGTCGCGCGCGACGGTGACCGCGCTGCCCTTGCGCAGGGTCGTGGCGTAGGCGCTGGCCAGGCGTACGACGAGTTCGGGGGTGATCTCGACGTTGACGATGCCGGAGACGCCGCCCTGGGCGAACAGGGTGCGCGGACCGCGCGACTCCCAGATCACGCTGGTGTTGACGACCGCGCCGGCCTCGATGGTCTTGAACGGATAGACCTTCACGTCGGCGTGCAGCAGCGCACCTTCCTCGACCACACACTCGTCGCCGACGACGACATGCTCTTCGATGCGCGCGCCGCGCATGACATCGGTGTTGCGGCCGATGACGCAACCGCGCAGGTTGGCGCCGCGACCGACGTACACGTTGGAGTGCAGCACCGTCCGGTGGAGGAACGCGCCGCTCTTGACCAGCGTGTTGCTACCCACCACCGTGTATTCGCGCAGCTCCGCTCTCGCCTCTACCCGCGAGTGGTCCCCGACGTACAACGGGCCGTGCAGGATCGCCGCCGGGTCGACCTCGGCGCCCTCGCCCAGCCATACCCCTGGGGACATCTCGAAGCCGTCGATAGGCAGGTCGACCCGCCGGGCCAGCATGTCGACCTGGGCTTTGACGTAGCTGTCCAGCGTGCCGACGTCTTCCCAGTAGCCCCGGCCCACCCAGCCGTAGACGGGGGCCGATCGGCGGAGCAGGTCGGGCAGCACGTCTGCCGACCAGTCGACGACCTCTCCGGGAGGGACATGGGCGAACACCTCCGGCTCCATGACGTAGATCCCGGTGTTGACCGTGTCGGTGAAGACCTGCCCCCACGTCGGCTTCTCCAGGAAGCGTTCGACCCTGCCGTCGTCGCCGACGATGGTGATGCCGAACTCCAGCGGGTTGGGTACCCGCGCCAGCCCCACCGTCACCAGCGCGTCGTGATCCTTGTGGAATCGCACCATCTCGCCCAGGTCGACATCGGTGATGGCGTCGCCGGAGATGACGAGGAAGCTGTCCCCGCCCAGCTCGCGCTCGGCGTTGCGCACGCTACCCGCCGTACCGAGCGGGGTCTCCTCTGCAGCGTAGGTGAGCGAGACGCCGAAGTCCTCTCCGTCGCCGAAGTAGTTGCGGATGAGGGGGGCGAGGAACTCCACCGTGACGACGGTGTCGGTCATGCCGTGGCGGCGGAGCAGCCGAAGCACGTGCTCCATGATCGGCCGGTTGACCACCGGCAGCAGCGGCTTGGGCTGGCTCGCGGTCATCGGCCGCAGGCGGGTCCCTTCCCCACCGGCCATGACCACTGCCTTCATCGCCGCGCTACCTCCTATGCCGCCCCGCGCGTGGCGTCGGTCGGCCTGGAGAGCAGTTGACGTACCTGGACGACGTACAGCATGCCCGCCCACCAGTACAAGGCGGTACCCCAGCACGCGAAAGCCCACCCCACCGCCCTCCCCACGCCCGCCAGCGCCGAGCTGCCGTCACCCAGCAGCAGCAGCGGGAAGGCGGACAGCAGGTTGAACGTCGCCACCTTGCCGAGGAAGTGCACCGGCAGCGGGCCGTAGCCGCGAGCGCGCAGCACCGGGATGAACAGCGCAAGCAGCAGGTCGCGAGCGATCAGCGCCACCGCCAACCAGACTGGCATGATGTCGCGCAGCGTCAGCCCGACGACGGCGGCGAGGATGTACAGCCGGTCGGCGGCCGGGTCGAGCAGCTGGCCCAGCCGGCTGAACTGCTGCCAGCGGCGGGCGAGCTGCCCGTCGAGCCAGTCGGTGAATCCGCTGACCATGAGGACGGCGAGCGCCCACCCGTCCGCCTCCGGACCGAGCAGCAACCAGAGGAAGAGCGGTACGCCGAGCAGCCGCAGGAAGCTGAGCGCGTTGGGGACGGTGGCCACCCGGGAGGTCGGCGCCGATGCCGCGATGTTCACTGGCGCTCGCCCCCTCACTGCTCCGTCTCACCGACCCTAACGCCGGACGCGAAACTCCAACCGCTGCTGTCTTCGAGTGTTGGTAGCTGGGTACGGCGAAGACGCGATCCGGAAACGCCGGACGCATCGGAAGGAGCGCCATGAGCAGCGGAAGCGAGACAGGGGACCTCACCGGCACCAAGGACAAGGACTACAACCTCATCTGGTTCACCGAGTCCTGCCTGAACAACGTGCTGCGGCTGGAGACCTATAT
>JBBSMJ010000027.1:0-9900 GCA_038233235.1 Actinomycetes bacterium
TAGCCGATGTGGCCGACGATGGTGAAGCTGAGCAACCGCCGCAGGTCGTCCTGCGCGACGGCGCCGAGCGTGCCGACCACGATGGTCGCGCCGGCGAACAGCAGCAGCGTCGTCGAGGGCCCATCGCCGGGGAACAGCAGCGTCTGCGTGCGCACGATCGCGTAGAGGCCCACCTTGGTCAGCAGCCCGGCGAATACCGCGGTCACCGGTCCCGGCGCAGTCGGGTAGGCATCCGGCAACCAGAAGGCCAGCGGGAACACCGCTGCCTTGATGCCGAAGGCGACAAGCAGCAACAAACCGAGCGTGGTGCGCAGCCCGGGGGGCACATCCGCGAGCCGCGCGGCGAGATCGGCGAGGTTGACGGTGCCGGTGGCGGCGTAGGCCAAGGCCACCGCGGTAAGGAAGAGCAGTGAGGAGACCAGACTGCACACGACGTACGTCATCGCGGCGCGGACCTGCGCTTCGCCGGCGCCGAGCACGAGCATCACGTAACTGGCGGTCAGCATGACCTCGAAAGCGACAAAGAGGTTGAACAGATCTCCGGCGACAAAGGCACCGGAGACGCCCGTCGACAGCAGCAGATAGACCGGGTAGAACACCCGCCGCACCTCGGTCGCGCCGCCCTGGCCGAGTGCATAGACCAGCACGAGGAGCTGTACGGCGGTGCTCACCACGACGAGCAGCGCCGAGAAGGTGTCGACGACCAGCGTGATGCCGTACGGCGCCGGCCAGCCGCCAACCTGGGTGGCGACCGGGCCGTCGGAGCGGGCGGCGACGAGCAGCACGACGCCGGCGGCGAAGGATCCCGCCAGCGCGGCGAAGGCGATCACCCGCTGCAGGGTGGCGAATCGGGTCGCCGCGAGGGTGAGCGCGGCCCCGAGCACCGGCAGGATCACCGGGAGGGCCAGCAGGATCCTCACGTCGACCCCTCCGGCTCGGGCCGCCCGACCCGCCCGTCCTCCACGTCGTCCTGCACCTCGTCGTCGCCGTCCTCGAGGTAACTACGGAACGCGAGCGCGAGCAGCAACACCGACGTCCCGAGGGTGATGACGATCGAAGTGAGTACAAACGCCTGGGGCAGCGGGTCCGCGGGGCGTTGCTCCCCGGCGAAGGCCGGCGCACCGGGCGCGGATCCGGCGTACAGCAGGAGAATGTTGACGGCGTGACCGAGAACGTAGAAGCCGAGGATGACGCGGGTCACCGATCTTTCCATCAGCAGGTAGCTGCCGACGGCGAAGAGGATGCCGATAACGACCGCGATCACGCCGCTCACTGGTGCTCCTCCGAATCGGAGCCCAGGGTCCGCAGCAGGGTTTGCACCAGCCCGAGGACGACGGCGTAGACGCCGGCCTCGAACAGCAAGGTGGTCGACAACGCCACCTCGCCGATCCACGCACCGATCACCGGCAGGCGAAGGGACGTCTTTCCTGCAGTGAGCAGCGGTTCGCCGAGCAGCAGCGGCACTGCACCGGTGCCGCTTGCCGCCAGGACGCCGGCGGCGAGCAGCAGGCCGGGTCGTAGCCGCAGCGCGGTGCGCGTTTCCGCTTCGCCGCCGGCCAGGAAGCGCAGCACCAGCGCCGCCCCGGCGACGAGGCCGCCGGAGAATCCACCGCCCGGCTGGTCGTGCCCCACGACGAGCAAGAACAGGCTCGCCAACAGCAACGTCGGGAAGAGCAGCCGGGTGGCGGTGTCGAGCATCAGCGAGCGTTCGCGCCTCACCCCTCGTCCTCCTCTCTTCGTGCCCTAAGCAGGTGAAGGACGCCGAGCGTGGCCACCGCGACGACGGTGATCTCACCGAGAGTGTCGAGGGCGCGGAAGTCGCTGAGGATGACGCTGACGACGTTGGAGCCCCCCGCGGACTCGGCTTCGTCGAGGTAGAACTCCGACACCGGCCGGTCGTTGGGCACCTGTGTCGCGGACAGCGCCAGCATCGCGACCAGCAGACCGAGCGCGCCGGCGAGTGCGCCGCGCCCGGCCACGACACGCGGCGAGCGCCGGGTGGTGAAGCTGCTGGGCAGCCGCCGCAGCACGAGGGCAAAGGCCACCAGCGTCACCGTCTCGACGAGGAACTGGGTGAGCGCCAAGTCGGGGGCGCCGTGCACGGCGAAGAGGGCGGCGACGGCGTAGCCAAGGGTGCCGAGCACGAGGACGGCGGCGAAGCGGTGCCGGGCGCGCAGCACCGCCACTGCGGTGACGACGACGAACAACCCCACTACCAGCTGCAGCGTGGAGTCGGTCGCCCGGGCGGGCAGCCCAGGCGACGCCGCGCGCAGCAGCGCGGTGCCTGGTATCACCAGTGCGGTCGCCAGGATGACGGTGAGGTAGACCGGCAACGACCCCGGTTGCAGCACACCGATCACCCGGTGGCAGAGCCGCTCCACGCCGTACAACGCGGCATCGCCGACCCGGTCGGCGGCCGGCAGCAGTCGACGCAACACGGGCTGCGCGCGGCGCGCGACGACGGCCGCCAGCGCCAGACCGGCCGCGATGGTGAACGCCGACACCGTCAGCGGCAGGCCGAGTCCGGGCCACAGGTGCAGCGGCTCGCGCGGAGCCAGCGGGGTCAGACTGGTCGCTGCCGCGATGAGCAGCGGACTGACGAGGGCCGGGACCACTCCGAGCACCAGCCCCGTTCCGCCCAGCACGGCTCCGGAGGCCAGAAACGCCGGCCCGGGGGCCTCCCAGCGACGCTCGCCCGTGTCGTCGGGCCCGGCCGAGGACGGCCCGCGGGCGAGGATGGGCAGCCAGACAGCGCGGACGGCGTACCCGACGGTGAGCACCGCGCCCGCGGACACCGCCACCAGAGCCAGCACGCCCACTCCCCCGCCGGTGTCCAGCAGGGCAGACACCGCCTCCTCCTTGGCCACGAAGCCGAGCAGCGGAGGCAAACCGGCGAGGGAGGCGGCGGCCGCGAGAACGGTGAGAGCCAGCGCCGGCGAGCGGCGTCCGGCCCCGCGCAGCTCCTCCAGATCACGGGTGCCGGCGGCGTGGTCGAGCACTCCGGCGGTCATGAACAACGCCGACTTGGCGAGGGCGTGCGCGAGCAGCAGGGTGACCCCCGCCGTCGTCGCCTCGGGGATGCCCACGCCGAGCAGCACCATGAGCAGCCCGAGCTGGCTGATTGTGCTGTAGGCGAGCAAGCGCTTGAGGTCGCGCTCCCGCAGCGCCTGCCACCCTCCGACGAGGATGGAAGCCGACCCCAGCACGAGTACGGCAGCGCGCCAGCCGGCGACCGCGCCGAAGGCCGGGGCGAGCCGGGCGGCCAGGTAGACCCCGGCTTTCACCATGGCGGCGGCGTGCAGGTAGGCGCTGACCGGTGTCGGGGCCACCATCGCCGCGGGTAACCAACCGTGCACCGGGACCTGCGCCGACTTCGTCGCGATGCCGACGAGCACCAGCCCCAGCGCTACGGCCACGAGCGTGCCGTCGGGCGGGTCTGCGACCAGGCCGGACAGCCGGTAGGTGCCAGCCGCCTGACCGAGCAGGACGAAACCGCCGAGCATGACGAACCCGCCCGCTGTGGTCACCAGCAGCGCCTGGAGAGCCGCCCGGCGCTGCTCCTTCTCGGCACCCTTGTGCCCGATGAGCAGGTATGACGCGAGGCTGGTCAGTTCCCAGCAGACGTAGAGCAGCAGCAGGTGGTCTGCGAGGACGACACCGAGCATGGCCCCGGCGAAGCCGGTGAGCGCGGCGGTGAACCGGGGCAGCGGGTCGTCGTCGGAGAGGTACCTGGCCGCATAGCCGAAGATGGCGACGCCGACGCCGGAGACGATGAGCACCATGAGCAGGGCAAAGCCGTCGAGGCGGACGGTGAGCGCCAGGTCGAGGCCGGGCACCCACTCGATCGTCTCGACCACCGACTCCCCGCGGATCACGCCGGGAGCGCGCGTTGCGGACCAGACCACCGCGGCCAGCGGACCGGCGGCGCACACCAGCAACGCCACCTTGCCCAGCCGGCGGGCAAGCGGAACCGCGGCCACCGTGAGGAGAACGTGCAGCAGCAGGATCGCGAGCAGGGCGAGCTCCCAGGACGTGCGCGGGACGACCGGGCCGAAGTGTGGTGGTGCGGGGGCTCGGTGCGCGGCGAGTCCACCGAGCTTAGAGGCTGCGACTACGTCCTTGACGGCGCGTGGGTCACGACGACCTGCCGGCGCGTGATCGAGGCCGGGGTGATCGAGGCGGCTCGATCTTGCGGGTGCCCGGTGTGGGTGCCATACGTGTGTGTCTTGGCGAGCCAGCCGCCGCCAACTGGCCGACCCCGTAGCGTGCTCGATGTGCACATACCAAACCGCTTCGGGGTAGCGCTCCGAAGGCTCGCCGTGGGGTGTCGCCAGCGGGGCGCGGGGACTGGCTGGCGGGCGCGGGTCCACAAGGCGCATCCGCTGCCGGGGGGGATCGGATGAGCTCGGGCCCGCGTCCGCTACGCCGGGGGGAACGCCACAGCGGCGGCCGGGGGGCTTCGCTGGAGCGGCTCCTCGCCTCGGTGGCGCACGGGGACCAGCGCGCCTTCGAAAAGTTGTACGGCGAGGTGGCGCCCCGCGTTCACGGGGTGGTTCGCCGGGTGCTTCGAGACCCAGCCCAGTCCGAGGAGGTCACCCAGGAAGTCTTTACCGAGGTGTGGCGCACCGCTACGCGCTACGACGGAACGAGGGGGAGCGTTGCCGCATGGGTGACCACCATGGCGCACCGCAGGGCGGTCGACCGGGTGCGAGCCGCCCAGGCGGCCACCGACAGGGACCAGCGGGTGGCGGTCCGCGAGCAGACCAGGGCCTACGACGACGTAGCGGAGCAGGTGGAGATCCGACTCGAGCAGGAGCAGGTGCGGCGGGCGATGAGCAACCTCACGGATCTGCAACGCGAGGCGGTCACGCTGGCCTACTACCGGGGCTACACCTACCGAGAGGTGGCGGAGCTCCTCGACGTTCCCCTCGGCACGATCAAGACGAGGCTGCGCGACGGCCTCATCCGGCTACGCGACTCCCTGGGGGTGGAGAGGTGAGCTCGGAGATGCACAGCTTGACCGGCGTCTACGCCGTGGACGCGATGACCGACATCGAACGTCGCGTCTTCGAAGATCACCTTCCGGCGTGTGGGGTGTGCACCGTGGAGGTGCGGGAGTTCCATGAGACGGCCGCGCGGTTGGCCGAGGCGGTCGCCGAGCCGCCCCCGGGGCAGGTCAAGGCCCGGTTGCTCGCGTCGATCGACCAGGTTCGCCAAGTACCACCGCTCATTCCGCCGGAGCCAGTGCAGTCGGAGCGGTGGAGATGGGCACGGCCGGTGCTCGCCGCCGCGGCCGGCCTGCTGCTGGTCGCCGTCGCCGGGCTCGGTGTGTTCACCGCCCGACTGCAGGACCGCGTCGAGGAGATGCAGGCCGTGCGCGACCAGGTGGCCACGGTTCTTGCCGCACCGGATGTCCGCACTGTCAACGAGCGGCTGCCTTCCGGTGGGTCCGCCACCGTGGTCGCCTCCGCCGACCGGGGAGAGGCACTGTTCGTCGTCAGCGGCTTGCCGCCCGCGCCGGATGGCCGCACATACCAGCTGTGGCTCATCGGTGCGGACGGGGCCCGCTCGACCGGGCTGTTCGATGTCGGCGCCGACGGGGAGGTCATCCGCGCGCTGTCCGGTGACATCCGCGGGTCGAAGGCGCTGGGCGTGACAGTCGAGCCGGCCGGTGGCTCACCGCGGCCCACCACCGACCTGCTGGTGCAGCTCAGCCTGCGGAAGTGAGCTAACCGAGTTCAACTGAGCTGGTCGAGCGCCGCGCAGAACACGACGGGCAGCCGACCCGCCGCCGGAACGATGCGCCGCCGCAGCGCGGGGCGCCGCGCCGCCCACAGCAGCGCGTGGGTGAGCGCCCTGTGCCGCACGGTCAGCCGCCGCCAGGTGGCGTCGTACGCCTCCGGGCGACTGTCCCGGAGCAGCCGGACCAGGGCGGCGCCGGCAGCGATCCCCAGGTTCACGCCCTCGCCGGTCAGCGGGTCGACGTAGCCGGCGGCGTCACCGGCCAGGAGGATTCGCCCGACCCGGCGGCGCTCGACCCGCTGCTCGAAGGGGCCTGCCCCGCGGATGCTGCTGGCCACCGGCGCCCCGGCCAGCCGTTCGCGCAACGCCGGGAAACGGCAGAGCCAGTCGTCGTAGTCGCCCCGACCGCCGAAGAGTACGGCGACGCCGACCAGATCGTCGGCGACGGGCGTGACGTACGCCTCGGCGTCGGCCGCCCAGTGCACCTCCACCAGGTCACTCCACGGCCGGACGTGGAAGTGCCGCCGCAGGCCGTACCGCGCGGGCGAGCGCGGGGGCAACGCAACGCCCAACGCCCGGCGCACCGGTGAGTGCAGACCGTCGGCGGCGACCAGCCAACTCGCGCGTACGCCGGCAGCCTCTACCCACCCCGGCCCCTGCGTAGGAACGCCGGCTCTGGCCTGCACACGGGTCACCCCGAGCGCGTCGGCGCGCGCAGAGAGGGCCTGGTGAAGCTGCGTACGCCGGATGCCCAGGCCAGGGCCGGCGCTGAACCGTCCTTCCGCGCAGGCGGTCCCGTCGACGTAGCGGATGCCGTGGAACGACCGCCCGGTGGGGCACACGCCCATCTCTTGCAGTGCGGCGACCGCCGAGGGCATGAGCCCCTCGCCGCAGGCCTTGTCGATCGGCCCCTCCCGCGCCTCGACGACGGTGGTGGAGAAGCCCGCCCGGGTCGCCAGAATCGCGGTGGCCAGCCCGGTAGGCCCACCGCCGACGACCAGCAGGTCGATCACCGCGGGTTGCCGGTCGGCCGGTCCGGGGCGTGGCGCAGCGCCGCCTCCTCGCAGCGCAAGCGGACGGCTAGCAGCGGCGCGTTGAGTGCGGTGAACGCCGCCGCTGTTACCCAGGCGCCGTGCACCAGCGGCAGCGCCACCCCCTCGGCGACTACGGCCACGTAGTTGGGGTGGCGCAGCACGCGGTACGGGCCGGAGGAGACCAGTGGAAGCCCGGGCACCACGATGACGCGGGTGTTCCAATGCGGCCCGAGCGTGCGGATGCACCACCAGCGCAGCGCCTGCGCGCCCGCGGTCCCGGCGAGCATGGGCCAGCCCACTCGTGGCCTGAACCGCCGTTGCAGCAACCACACCTCAGCGAGGCAACCGGCGAGCAGGCCGGTGTGCAGGGCGACCATCGCCGGATAGTGGCGGCGACCGCTCTCCATTCCCCCGCGTTCCAGGCTCCATGCGGCGTTGCGCCGCGACACCCGCAGCTCCGCGAGCCGCTCCACCGCAACGAGGGCTACCAGCGCGCTGTAGGCGACGGCACCGGACCGCGCGAACCGGTTCACCGTGCGGTCACCAGCGCACCGTGCGGTCACCAGCGCAGCAGCACGAGCTCGGCGCAGAAACCTGGTCCCAGCGCGAGCAGCAGGCCGGGGGCCCCAGGGACGGGCCGCTGCTCGGCGATGGTGTCGCGCAGCACGTGCAGCACCGACGCGGAGGACAGGTTGCCGATGGCGGCCAGCGAGCGCCAGGTGACATCGAGGGCGCCATCGGTCAGCTCCAGCGCGTCCTGCATCGCCGTGAGGACTTTCGGCCCGCCGGGATGGGCCACCCAGCAGGCGATGTCGGCCGTTTTCAGCTCGTAATCCTCGAGGAACGCGCGTACGTCGGCCCCCAAGTGCTCGCGGACCACGTCGGCCACGCTGCGCGCCAGCACGATCTTGAAGCCGGTGCCACCGACGTCCCATCCCATGACGCGCTCGGTGTCCGGGTAGAAGCGGCTGCGGGTGGCCACCACCTCCGGCCCGTCGAGCCCCATCTCCTGCGCTCGCGCGGCGCCCACCGCGACAACGGCGGCGGCACCGTCGCCGAACAGCCCGCTGGCCACGAGATTGGCCCCCGACGTGTCGTCGCGCTGCACGGTCAGCGAGCAGAGCTCGACCGACAGCAGCACGGCGACGTCGTCGGGGTGACCGAGCAGGTAGTCGTGCAGGCGGGCGATGCCGGCCGCCCCGGCCACGCAGCCGAGCCCGAACACCGGCACCCGTTTCACGTCCGGACGCAAACCGAGACGGGTCACCAGCCGGGCGTCGATGGAGGGGGTCGCGACACCGGTCACCGAAACCGACATGACCAGGTCGACATCGCTGCCGGTGAGCCCACTTGCCTCCAGCGCATCCCGTACAGCAGTTTCCGCGAGGCCGACTCCCACATCGATGAACGCGTCGTTGGCTGCGCCGAAGCCGTCGAGGGTGCCGTAGCGCTCGAGCGGAAGCGCGAGATGGCGGGTGCGTACACCGCTGGACGCGTGCAGTCGCTCGAGCAGCGCGCGGGACTCCCCCGCCGGGACGCACAGCTCGCCGAACCAGGCGGTGATGTCACGTTGCGCGTAGACGTGCGGCGGCAGCGCCCCGCGCACCGCGGCGATGTGCGTCATCCCGGCCGATCCTACGTCTGTCCGCTGCGTGCGAGGCTGGCCCGATGAGCACCCCGGCGCCGCGGCCGTACGCCGCGGTCGACGTCGATGGCGTGCTGGCCGACGTACGCCACCGGCTGGCGCATCTCGCCGGGCGCCGTAAGGACTGGGACGCCTTCTTCGCAGCGGCCCCGGACGACCCGCCGCTGCCCGAGGGGCTGGCGGTAGCGGCCCGGCTCGCCGCCGACCACGAAGTGGTCTACCTGACCGGGCGGCCGGAGCGGTGCCGGCGGGACACGCTGGCCTGGTTGCAGCGGCACGGGTTACCCGAGGGTCGGCTGGTGATGCGCCGGGAGGGGGATCGCCGCCCGGCGCGACTGACCAAGGTCGCCCTCTTGCGTCGCCTCGCCACGGAACGGCCGGTGGCGGTGCTGGTCGACGACGACGCGCAGGTGTGTACGGCGGCGCGGGCGGCCGGGTTCAGCGTGCTGCGCGCCGACTGGATGCCGACCGACCCGGCGAGCGACAACACGCTGACCGAGGCGCAGGAGCGCCACGGCCGCACGTAGTGCCCGCTGCGTCTCGCTCAGCAAAGCGAAGACCGGGACCCCTTGACTTGTTAGGCAGATGTCGTCACCGGTGACGACATCTGCCTAGCAACTCCGCCCAGCGACCAGCACGCGGTCGTAGCTAGCCGTCGGCGGGTTCCCAGAGCTGGAAGCGGATGCCCTGGTCGTCGGTGCACTCGGCGAGTTGCCCGTACGGCTTGCGCTCCGGTTCCGCCGCCTCCCCGCCCTGCGCGCGAACGCGGGCCACCGCGGCGGTTATGTCGGCAACCCGATAACACAGCTGCACCTCGGGGGCGTCGGCGCCACCCCACATACCTACCGGTGGCGTGGGACCTTCCGCCTGCCAACCGTCCTCGACGCTGCCCGCGGAGAACCGCCAGCCGAGCACCGCCGCGTAGAAGTCCTTCGCGCGCTGGGTGTCCGGCACGCCGATGGTGACGTAGCCGATGTCCCCGTGCCGGGTACGCGTCGCGCGCCCCGGCGGCGTCTGCACGATCCACCGATGGCCGAAGGGGTCACGGATGACGCCGGTACGCCCGTAGGGCTGGTCACCCGGTGCCCGAACGAGTTCGGCGCCGGCGGCGACGGCGCGTTCGACGGTCGCGTCGACGTCGGGAACCTGCACGTGGATCGAGAAGCGCGGGATGTCGCCCGGCGGTCCATCCCCCGACGTACCGGGGGCACCGCCCGCCAGCATCAGCACGGCGTCGCCGATTCCGATCTCCGCGTGGCCCACGGTGCCGTCCTCCATGACGTAAGGCTCACCGCGCCGCTCGGCGGCGAAGACCTCGACGTACCACTCGATGGCCCGCAGGCCGTCGAGTACGCCGATGTACGGCGTCACCGTCGCCGGCCAGGCGAACGCTGCGGTGTCGGTGGGTGTGCTGCTCACAATCGTTCCTCTCGGGTCGAGTACGGCGCGCTCCAGCCGGGCGCGCAGCGCAGCGGCGAA
>JBBSMJ010000028.1:0-9715 GCA_038233235.1 Actinomycetes bacterium
AAGAAGGTGTCGCTCTCCGACCGGGCGGGGTGGTCCGGGCCCATGTTGAGCGCGTCGAAGTTGAACCACGCCGCCTCGACCTCGGGTCCTTCCGCCACTTCGTAGCCCATGGCGACGAACACGTCCTCGACCCGCTCCTGCAGGGTGGTCAGCGGGTGGCGGGCTCCGCGCGGGGTGCGGTCCCAGGGGAGGGTGACGTCGACGCGTTCCTGCTCGAGAATCCGGGTGTCGCGATCCGCCTCCAGCTCGCCGCGGCGTACGTCGATCGCTTGGCGTACGTCGGCGCGGGCGCCGCCCACCCGCCGTCCAGCGTCGGCGCGGGCCTGCGGCGGGAGGGCACCGATCTCGCGATTGGCCAGCGCAAGCGGGGAGCGGTCACCGGCGTGCTCGATCGCGACCGCCTTGAGCTGCGCGAGGTCGGCGGCCGCCGCCGCCGCGGCAAGAGCCGCGGCGCGCAGTCGGGCAACCTCGTCCGCGTCGAGGCCGGCGACCTGGACGGGGTCATAGGACTTGTTGGGTGCTGACATAGGGATTGCGGCTCCCACCGGGACGGAAAGGCTGCCGAGTCTAGGAAACCCGGCACCGGACTCGGCAAGCCCGCCGCGACGCTCGCTTCCCGCTGGTGTCAGCGGAGGTAGTCCGGCGTCCCGGCGGGCAGCAGAAATCGGAAGGCCGCCCCGCCGGCCGGGGAACGGTCGACGGTGATGCTGCCGCCGTGCGCGTCGATGATCCCCTTCACGATGTAGAGACCGAGTCCCGATCCGCCGCGCCGGCCGCCGTGCCAGAACTTGCGGAACACCCGGTCGGCCACCTCGTCGTCCACACCCTCGCCCTCGTCGCTGACGGTCACGGCGACACTCTCGACCGCCGGCTCCACGGCAATAGTCACGGTACCGGCGCCGTGCCGCATCGCGTTTTCCACCAGATTGCCCAGCACCTGCTTGACCTTGTCGGGATCAGCCCACGTCTCGGGCAACTCCCCGCGGCGCTCGACGCGCAAGCGATCGCGCGGCGTGCCCGTCGCGACGAGGCCGTCGACGAGCCGGTCCACCGCCGCGGGGAGATCGACGACCTGACGCTTGAGCTCCAGCCGGCCGGTGTCGATGCGGGAGGCGTCCAACAACTCGGTGATCAGCCGGGTGACCCGGTCGGCATCGGCGTTGACGGTCTCCAGCATCAGCTGCTTCTGCGCGTCGGTGAATCGCTCCCACTTGGCGAGCAAGGTCGCGGTGAAACCCTTGATGCTGGTCAGCGGCGAGCGCAGCTCGTGGGCGACCGTGGAGACCAGGTCAGAGCGGCCACGATCCTGCCGGGCCCGCGCCGCCCCGTCCCGCAGGGAGATCACCAGCCGCTCCAGCGGAGCTCCCGCGGAGGGGCGGACGTAGCGCGCGGCGACGAGAACCTCCCGCCCGTCTGGGAGCAGCAGCGCGCGTTCCGGCTGCCTGGTGCGGGTGGCGAGGCCGCCGTACGGATCGGTGCAGTCCCACCAGGGATGCCCGGTTGGATCCTCCAACGGCAGTGCGTCTGCGATGTCCTTGCCGAGCGCCGCGCCCGCCGCCGTGCCGGTGATCCGTGCGGCGGTGGGAGTGAAGACAACGACACGACGGTGCGCATCGGCGACGACGACCCCGTCGGGCAGTTCGTCGAAGCTGTCGAGGGCGTCCGGGTGGGCGGGGTGGGGCGCGCGCTGATGTCGCGTCACCGCGACCCTCCCTCCATGACCCGGTACCCAGCGTAACCGGGCAACCCGGTGCTCTCCCCGGCGCGCTGAGCCCGAGCGGAGGCGTAGAGACAGACCGCTGCCGCGCTGGCCAGGTTGAGGCTCTCCGCCGCCCCGTAGATGGGGACGCGCACCGCCCGGTCGGCGGCCGCCACGGTTTCCTCCGGCAGTCCCCACGCCTCGTTGCCGAACAGCCACGCCGTGGGCGCGGCAAGTCCGCCCGATTCGAGGACGGCGTCCAGGTCGGTCTCGGCGTGGCCGTCGGCGGCCAGCACCTGCACTCCACTGCGACGCAGTGCCGCCACCGCGTCGAGGGGACGTGGTCCGGTGACGATGGCCAGGTGGAACAAGCTGCCGGCGCTGGCGCGTACGCACTTGCCGTTGTACGGATCGACCGAGCCGCCGGCGAGGACGACGGCGTCGGCCCCAGCTGCGTCGGCGGTACGGATCACCGTCCCCGCGTTGCCCGGGTCACGGACATCGGCCAACACCACCACGAGCCGTGGCTGCTGTCCGGTCACGTCGCCGAGGTCGACCTCGATACGGCGGCAGACGCCCACCATGCCCTGCGGCGTGGTGGTGTCGCTCAGCGCCGCAAGCACCTCCCCGCTGGCCCGGTGCACCGGTACTCCCGCGGCCGCGGAGGCCGCCAGCAGCTCCGGATGCCGGTCCGCAGCGGGCGCGCTGGCGAACAGTTCGAGCAGGACACCCGGCCGGCGGACCGCCTCGCGGATCGCCTGCGGACCCTCGGCCAGAAAGCGCCCGTCCCGCTCCCGGAAGGAGCGCTTGAGCAGGCGGCGCGCCGCGCGGACGGCGGGAGCGCGCGGATCGGTGAGTTCCCGCCCGACCATCGATCCTGTGGGTATCTGCTCCGGCCTCAGGCGGCGGCCGGGTCCTTGGCAGCGTCACCAGTGCGGCCAGCCGACGCGCCGGCAGTGACCGGCAGCGCGGCGCGCGCGGTCTGGACAAGGGTGGCAAAGGCGACCGGATCGCTGACCGCCATCTCGGCGAGCACCCGCCGGTCAAGGTGCACGTCGGCCGCCTTGAGACCTTGGACGAACCGGTTGTAGGTCATGCCGTTGGCCCGAGCGGCGGCGTTGATGCGCTGTATCCACAGTCGCCGGAAGTCCCCCTTGCGCGCCTTGCGGTCGCGATAGGCGTAGGTCATCGAGTGGAGCATCTGCTCCTTGGCCTTGCGGTAGAGCCGCGAGCGCTGCCCGCGGTAACCACTGGCGCGTTCGAGGACGACCCGACGCTTCTTGTGGGCGTTGACGGCCCGCTTCACCCGTGCCACGTGAGTACTCCTTGATCGAGCCGGCAGCGCTAGACCGCGGCCGGCGGTGCGAAGGTCGGTGGGGAACGCCGGTCAGCGACCCAGCAGCCGCTTGACGCGCTTGACGTCTGCCGGCGCCACCCGGACATCGAGGGCCAGCCGACGGGTCCGGGTGGAGGGCTTGTGCTCGAAGAGGTGACGGCGGTTGGCCTGCTCGCGCATCACCTTGCCGGACCCGGTGATCCGGAAGCGCTTCTTGGTCCCGCTGTGGGTCTTGTTCTTCGGCATGGTGCCGGTGTCTCCCTCGTCGTCTCTCATCGGTCGTCGGTCGGCGGGCGGACGTGCTTGCTTAGTTCGTGGTGACGTCGCGCTCCGCGCGTGCCTGGGCACGCAGCTCCGTCTTCTTGCGGGTGGGGCCGAGCACCATGATCATGTTGCGCCCGTCCTGCTTTGGTGTCGATTCTACGAAGCCGAGCTCCTCGACGTCGGTCGCCAGCCGCTGCAGCAGCCGGAAGCCCAGCTCAGGTCGGGACTGCTCGCGTCCGCGGAACATGATGGTGATCTTGACCTTGTCGCCCTGCTTGAGGAACCGCTCGACGTGACCCTTCTTGGTGTCGTAGTCGTGTGGGTCGATCTTGGGTCGAAGCTTCATTTCCTTGATGATCGTCTGCGTCTGGTTGCGGCGGGTCTCTCGCGCCTTCATTGCCGACTCGTACTTGAACTTGCCGTAGTCCATGAGCTTCGCGACGGGGGGGCGGGCGTTAGCCGCCACCTCGACGAGATCCAGATCGGACTCCTGGGCGAGGCGCAGCGCGTCGTCGATGGCGACGATGCCGACCTGCTCCCCGTTGGGTCCGACGAGGCGCACCTCGGGGACGCGAATGCGGTCGTTGATGCGGGGTTCGACGCTGATGGGGCCTCCAGGTTCGGCGGGTCGGTGGTCGGTGGGTCGGGAGAGGTCGAATATTTGGGAGCGCGCACGGCACACGGCGTACGCCGTGAGCGGGGGCTCCTCCAACCGGGACGCACCGGGGCAGCACGCCGGGCCTGACGACGGCGAACCGGCGTCGGCCTGACCGGACCCGTCCACCCTGCAGGGTCGAGCGGGTGGGAGGCGGAGCCTCCGCTTGCTCGCCCGACGCTCCATTCACTGTCGCGACCGGGCGGGTCGATCGGCAAGGGTAGCAGTGACGAGCTATGGGTGGGGCCGAGGCGTCGCCGCACCGCGGCGATGCAGCAGCCGCCCCGCCGGAGTGCCCCCCGGGGTCAGCACGGCGATCTCGGCGCCGCGGCCGAGCCGGGCACGCAGCACCTCGCTGTCCTTGAGTCGTTCGGCCGCCGCCCGTGCGGCCACCACCGGTTCGACGTCGTGACTGAGGACCAGGGTGACCAGCAGGTCGGCGTGCTCGGCGGGCGCGGCGTACGCCGCGTTCACCGCCGGGTCGGACGCCACCGCCGCGGCGATGGCCGCGAGGACGTCCGGGTCCTCGTAGGGGAAGCGGAGCGGCCGGCCGTCGGCGAGCGCCCGCAACGGCGGCCCGGACAGCAGGTAGGACGCCGGCCCCGCGGCGTCGACGATTACCGCGTCGTGCCCCTCCGTCAGCGCGGAGTACGCCGCGCGCCGACCGCTCACCGGCACCGGCCGGGCGTCCCGGCGCCATTCCGCCAGTGCGTCCAGCCCGGTGAACACCGGCAGCGCCCGGCGGCCGTCCGCGGCCAGCAACGCGGGGACAACCATGGCGCTGCCCGATTCCGTTGCCTCCGTCATGACCGGAACGAGCAGCCGGGCCGCAGCGAGCGCGGCGACGACGTCCCGCTCGTCCGCGTCCCCCGGCGTGGCCGCAACCGCGGCAAGCAGCTGCCGGAGCGCAAGGTCCGGGCCGCCGTCGTCGCCGGCGTACCCGGGATCGGGCAGCTCGCGAGGCACCGGGGGGCGTCAGCCGCCCAGGTCGACGATCGCTGCGACCGGCCCGCCGCCCGAGGGGCCCTGGTGGACGGCGGCGACGGAGACGAACACCGCAGGGTCGCCGGTCACCGCCGCGGTCACCCCGCCGACGCAGGCCTTGATCTGGCGGTGCCAGTGGACGTCGGAGTCGTCCAGCATGACCGTACGGCGACCGCGGACCCGCCCGCTCGGGTCGGCCTCGCACTTGAGGAAGACGTTGACCAGCCGGTCCCGCAGTTCGCGCGGGTGCGGGCAGTCGGGGAGGTCGTCGAGCCCGGCGTCGCGTATCGCCGACCAGATGCCGTCGGCGTCGAGGGCGTCGCGCATGACCGCGTGTCCGACGCGGTACCGCCCGCCGACGCCGCGCACGTTGCCCACCACGACGATCTGCGCGCGGTCCAGCTCGACACCGGAGGAGCAGGAGGCGACGGAGGAGTACAGCGACAGGTCCCGATGGATCTGCTCGGCGGCGGGCATCTCGATCTCGCCCAGGGCGACGGCGATGCCGAGCGCGCTGGTGGAGTTGGACACGTCCATGGACTTCAAGGTGTCCTCGGTCCACACGTCATGGCCGCGGCGCTTCGCGTCGGCGATCGTGTCGAGGGTGAGCAGCGGGGTCTTGGTCTGCACGTAGTGGACGTCTGCGGCGTCGGCGATTCCCGCCGCGCTCATCGCGGTGCGGACCCCCTCGGCCACCGACTGGACCATCGCCGGGCGGCCGATGTCCTCGGGGCGAATCTGCTCGCTCATGGCAACGCCGACGGACAGCCGCGGCTCGTCCGTCGTCGGCGCTGTCCCCTCCGGGACGTAGGCGAAGACGGTGGCGTGCGGGGAGAGCACGCCGTCGGTGCCCCCGGACCACACCAGGGGAACCTGCCCGACCTCCTCGGCCGAGCGGCTGCCCCGGCTGCGCAGCACCTCACGGAATGCGCGGTCGGCGAGGATGCGGGTGTAGTCGTTGACTCCACCGTTGCCTTCGGTCTTCCCGATGACGGCCAGTACGTCGTCGGCGGCGAAAACCTTGTCGTCGATGAGCGCGGCCAGACCGGAGGCGTCGGTGACGCTCTCGATGGGAACCTTGCGTACCTCGATCGGCTTGGGCACAGCGGGCGCCTCTCCGTCGGAAGGGAGCGTGGACTTCGGGTCAGGGGTCGGTCTGGGCAGTGGGCTGGTTCGCCGCCTCGATGACGGTGCCGGCGTCACCGCTCACCGCGGCGGTGATGTGGTCGAGTGAGGTGATGACTGCGCGCCGGGCGCCACCGTCCACGAAGCGGGCTGCCGCCTCCGCCTTGGGCGCCATGCTCCCGCCGCCGAAATGCCCCTCGGCCGCGAGCTTGCGCAGCTCCGCCGGGGTGGCGTGGGTCAGCGGACGAGCTTGGTCGGTGCCGTGGCCGAGGTAGACGTACTCCACGTCGGTGGCCATCACGAGCACGTCGGCGCCGAGCGCGTCGGCCAGCAAGGCCGCGGTGAGGTCCTTGTCGATGACGGCCTCCACCCCGCGTAGGCCGCCGTCCGGATCGCGGACGACGGGCACCCCGCCGCCGCCCGCCGCCAGCACCACATATCCGGCCTCCAGCAGGACCCGGGCGGCCGGGGCGTCGAGCACCTCCAACGGCTCTGGCGAGGCCACGACCCGCCGCCAGCCCTTCGCCCCGCGGTCCGCCCACGTCTGCCCATGTTCCATGAGCCGGCGCGCCTCCTCCTCGGGCAGGTGGCGGCCGATCGGCTTCGTGGGATGGGTGAACCCGCGGTCGTCCCGCTCGACGAGCGTCCGGGTGACGACGACGGCGACCCGCCGGTCGACACCGCGGGCGGCGAGCTCGCGCTCGAGGGCGTTGAGGACGAGGAAACCGATCGTCGCCTGCGTCTGCGCGCCGCACCAGTCCAGCGGGACGGGCGGGACGACATCGGCGGCGAGTTCGTTCTTGACCAGCAGGTTGCCGACCTGGGGGCCGTTGCCGTGGGTGAGGACGACCTCGACGCCGGCGGCCACCAGGTCGGCGACGTGGGTCATGGCGCGCGAGACGGCGGCGTCCTGGGCCTCCGGAGCGGCGTCTCCGTCGGGGCCGGTCATGGCATTGCCGCCGAGCGCGACGAGGACACGTCGCGGCTGCTGGCCGACGGTGGTCATCGGGCTCCCGTCGTACGGCGGAACTGTCGGGGGCACTGTCGGGGCATCGACTCTAGGGGGTGCCCCGCGGCCGCTCGGAGTCAGCGAAGCCCGAGCTGTCGGTAGCGGGCCAGTCGGGCGGAGAGCAGCTCGCCGGGGTCGCGGCGCAGCAGCTGGCCGAGCTCGTGGGACAGCACCTGGGCGAGCCGGTCGAGGAAGGCGTCGGGCTCGTCCGCCGCGTCCGGACGCTCGGCGACGATCCGATCGACGATCCCCCGCCGCAGCAGGTCCAGGGAGCGCACCTCCTGCTGCGCGGCAAGCTCGGGTGCCCGCTCGACCGAGTGGTGCAGGATCGCCGCCGCACCTTCTGGCGGCAGCGGCGACAGCCATCCGTGCTGGGCGGCGATGACCCGGTCGGCCGGCAGCAACGCCAGCGCCCCCCCGCCGGCCCCCTCTCCCAGCAGCAGGCACAGCGTGGGGGCCGGCAGCATGACCAGGTCGGTGAGGCAGCGCGCGATCTCCCCGGCCAGGCCGCCCTCCTCGGCCTCCCGGGAGAGCGCCGCCCCCGCGGTGTCGATGACGGTGACCAACGGCAGGTGCAGCTCGCTGGCCAACCGCATGCCTCGCCTGGCCTCCCGCAACCCCGCGGGGCCGAGCGGCTGCCCGATCGACTGCCGGCTGCGGTCCTGGCCGAGGACGACGCAGGGCGCGCCGCCGAACCGAGCAAGCGCCAGTCGCAGACCCGGCTCGCTCTCCCCCGCCCCGGTGCCGTGCAGCGGGGTCACATCACGTGCGGCGCTTCGCAGCAGCTCCCGTACGCCGGGCCGATCGGGGCGGCGGGACCGCTCGATGGACTCCCACGCGGGGGTGTCGGCGAGTTCTTCCTTGGGCAGCTCCGGCACCTCGGGCAGGCCGTCGGTCGGGGCGAGCAGCACGCGCAGCGCCCGGTCGGACATCTCGGCGATCTGCTCGGGCGGCAGCACCGCGTCCACCAGCCCGTTGGCGTAGAGGTTCTCCGCGGTCTGCACGTCCGGGGGGAACTCCTCGCCGTACAGCGCGCGGTAGACCCGCGGGCCGAGGAAGCCGACGAGCGCCCCCGGCTCGGCGACGGTCACGTGGCCGAGCGACCCCCAGGAGGCCAGCACGCCGCCGGTCGTGGGGTGCCGCAGGTACACGAGGTAGGGCAGCCCGGACGCCCGGTGCGCGGCGATCGCCGCGGCGATCTTCACCATCTGCAAAAAGGCGACAGTCCCCTCCTGCATCCGGGTGCCGCCGGACGACGGGGCGGCCAGCAGCGGCAGTCGCTCGCGGGTGGCCCGCTCGACCGCCCGGACGAGCAGCTCGGCGGTTGCGACACCCACCGACCCGGCGAGGAAGCCGAACTCGCCGGCCACCACCGCGACGCGCCGCCCGCGCAGCAGACCCTCGCCGCACAACACCGCCTCGGGTAGGCCGGTTCGCTCGCGCGCCGCAGCGAGCGCGTCGGCGTACGCCGCATCGAGGTCGGGCGGATCGGGGACCGGCATGTCCCATGGACGCCAGCTGCCGTCGTCGAGGACGAGCGCGGTGAGTCCGCGGGCGTCGAGGCGTTCGCTGTCGCGCTGGCTCACGGCGACGGGTCGGCGAGCCAGCGGCGTACGGCGTCGTCGTGCTGCCCGAGCGTCGGCGGTGCGGCTACCGGCAGGGTGTGTTCGCTGCCGTCGGCGTCGGTGAAGCGCAGCGGCGGACCGGGGAGCCGCAGCGTGCCGAGGGTGGCGTGCTCCGTCTCGCGTACCAGTCCCTGGGAGCGGGTCTGCTCCCACTCGTACACGCTGTCGAGGCTGCGCACCTCACCAGCCGGCACACCGGCGCCGGCCAAGCGCGGCAACCAGTCCGCTATGGTTCCGCGCCGGAACGCCGCCTCGATCGCGGTGGTGAGCTGCTGCCGGTGGGCGACTCGGTCCCCGTTGGTGGCAAAGCGCGGGTCGACCGGATGCAGGTCGACCAGCGGCGCGAAGCGCTGCCACAGACCCTCGCTGCCGACGCACACCTGGACGAGACCGTCGGCGCAGCGGAAGGCGCCGTACGGGGAGATGGACGGGTGGTGGTTGCCGCTGGCGACCGGCACCTCGCCGGCCACGGTGTAGCGGGTGCCCTGGAAGGCGTGCACGCCGACGACGGCGGCGAGCAGGCTGGTGCGTACGACAGTGCCGCGGCCGGTGCGCGCTCTCTCGTGCAGCGCGGCGACCGCGCCGTAGGCGCCGTACATCCCAGCGAGCAGGTCGGCGATGGGTACCCCGACGCGGGTGGGGTGTTCGGCGTCCGGGCCGGTGAGGCTCATGAGGCCGGCTTCGCCTTGGGCGATCTGGTCGTAGCCGGCGCGCCCGCCCTCCGGCCCGTCGTGGCCGAACCCGGTGATGGACAGCAGGACCAGGCGCGGGTTGAGCTCGTGCAGCCGCTGCACCGGGAAACCGAGCCGGTCGAGGACGCCGGTGCGGAAGTTCTCCACGAGTACGTCGGCGCGCTCGACCAGCCGGGTCAGCGTGGCGCGGCCGTCGTCGCTCTTCAGGTCGAGGGTGACGGACTCCTTGTTCCGGTTGCAGGACAGGAAGTACGTCGACTCCTCTTCGTCGGGTGGGCCAACGAAGGGCGGACCCCAGCCGCGGGTGTCGTCACCGCCTTTCGGGT
>JBBSMJ010000029.1:0-9621 GCA_038233235.1 Actinomycetes bacterium
AAGATCTGGACCTCCAGCTGGTTCGCTGCGCGCGTCCGGCACCACCGCAGTTACCGCTGAGCCAGCTGAGAAGCCCGGGGCGGTGGCGGCGCGTCCCCTCTCGTGCCGTCACCGCCCCGCCAACCGACCCGGCCTACCGCAGCTGCGGAAGCACGTCCTTGGCGTAGGTGGCGAAGAATGCCTCCTGGTCGGGGCCGATCTGGTTGACGTACACCTCGTCGTAGCCGGCATCTACAACGGCGCGAAGGGCGCCTACGTGCCGGTCGATCTCAGGTCCGCAGACGATCGACTCCCCGGTCATCTCCTCGGTGACCAGTTCGCTCGCCTGCTCGAAGTGGGCAGGTGTCGGCAAGATCTGCGTGAGCTCTCCGGGCACCCCCTGGTTGGCCCACAGCCGATGCGCGGTGCGCCGAGCGGCCGCCTCGTCCGTCCCCCAGCACACCTTGGTGCCGGCCTGGGACGGTTTGCCCTCCCCACCGGCTGCCCGAAAAGCTTTCAGCGCATCGGCATCCGGCGCGGTGGTGACGAACCCGTCTCCGATCCGCCCGGCCAGCTCGATGGCCTTCGGACCGAACGCTGACACGTAGACCTGCGGCGGTTCGTCCGGGAGGGTGTAGAGCCGGGCGTTCTCCACCCTGTAGTGCCGGCCGCGGTGGCTGTGCTGCCCGCCCGACCAGAGCAGCCGCATCACCTCGACGGCCTCCTCCAACATCTCCAGCCGGACCGCCGCCTCGGGCCACCGGTCCCCCAGCACATGCTCGTTGAGCGCCTCTCCGGTGCCGACACCCAAGACGAAGCGGCCCTCGTGCTGCACAGCGGCGGTCGCCGCCGCCTGGGCCAGCACGGCTGGGTGGATCCGAATCGTCGGACACGTCACCGCCGTCGTCACGGGCAGCTGGGTCGCCTCTGCCAGCGCTCCGACCACTCCCCACACGAACGGGCTCTGCCCCTGCTCGTCGTTCCACGGGTGGTAGTGGTCGGAGATCCACAGCGCCTCGAAGCCGGCGTCCGCGGCCATCCGCGCCTGGGCGACCAGCTCCCGCGGCCCCCACTCCTCGCTGGACAGGAAGTACCCGATGCGTGCCATGTGTGTGCCCATCGCTAGGACGCGTGCAGCTGACCTATCCAGGTGCGACTCAGCCAGGGAGGAACTCACCGAGCCGTGACCACAGCCGGTGCCGGGGCGTCATCGCCGGGGTGTCGGTGCCCTGGCCCTCGGCCATCCCGCTCAGCAGCTCCCGGAGGGCGTCGATCGCGGTGTGCTCCGGCGACCAGTCCAGCTCGCGACGCGCCCGGCCGGAGTCCATCAGGGGCGCGGCGCGGCCGAGGTCGAGCCAGCCGGCGTCGACCGGCTGCAGCCGGGCGCGCCACGACAGCGACGCCAGCGCCCGCAACAGCCCGAACGGCACGGTGACGAGACGAGCGCCCAGGACTGCCGCGATGTCACGCGGATAGATCACCGGTTCGGCGGCAAGGTTGAACGCTCCGCCCGGCCGCTCGCGCAGCACCCGCACGAGCGCATCGCCCACGTCGTGCGCGTGGACCGCCTGGCAGACCAGCTCGAGGCTCATGGGCAGTACCTTGATCGGCAGCCGCAGCAGGCTCGATGGCATCAGCGGACCGAGGAAGTAGCGCGCGATCTCACTGGCCGCGTCGGCCTGGAAGACCAGCCCCGGTCGTACCCGGGTGATCGTGACTGCGCGGTTGTCCCGCTCTAACCGGTCGAGCATGCGCTCCACCGTTGCCTTGTGCTGGCTATACATCGACGACGCCACCCCGCCGGTCGGCCAGCTCTCGTCGACGTAGCGGTCCTTCGGGCCGGGGGAGTAGGCACCCACCGACGACAGATGCACCAGGTGGGGCACCCCGGCCTGCACTGCCGCCGCGAAGACCTGACGGGAACCGGTGACGTTGGTGCGCAGCATGCGCACCCGGTTGTGGCTCGGCTGGATCTGCCAGGCGAGGTGTACGACGGCGTCCGCACCGTTCATGGCGTCGGCGAGCACGTCCACAGCGCCCATCGCCCCGACGTCGCAGGTGCGCCACTCGACCGTGTCGTACGGCGGGCCGGCCACCTCCGGCGGCCGGCGGACCACCCCGACGACGCTGGGCGGCTCCGCCTCGGCCTGCAGCCGACGGAGCAGCCCGGTGCCGAGGTTGCCGGTGGCGCCGGTGATCACCACCCTCGTGGGCCTACTCACGGGCCCACTCATGGGTGCAGCACCACCTTGATCACGCCCGGCTCCTTGCGCTTGAAAGCGTCGTACCAGACCGGCGCCTCCTCCAGACCGGCGTGCACGCTGACCAGGTCATCGGCGTGCAAGGGGTCGCCGTCCTGCAGGACGGCGATGATCTCGTCGGTCCACCGGCGTACGTTGGCCTGTCCCCACCGCAGCGTGACCTGCCGGTCGAAGAGGTCGCCGAGAGGGAAGAAGGGGAACCAACCGGCGTAGACGCCGATCACCGACACCGTGCCACCGCGACGTACCGCCCCGAGCGACTGGTGCAGGGCGACGAGCCGGTCGGGCGTCAGCTTCATCGTTTGCAGCACCCGGTCCTTGATCGAGCCGGCGGCGTCCATGCCGACCGCGTCGATGACCGAGTCGGCGCCGCGGCCGCCGGTCAGCGTCTCGATCGCGTCGACCACGTCCCCGATCGCCCCTAGGTCGAGCGCCTGCGCGCCGTGCTCCGTCGCGAGGTCGAGCCGGTCCTTGGCGGTGTCGACTGCCAGCACCCGGCCGGCGCCCAAGTGGCGGGCGATGCGCACGCACATCTGCCCGATCGGACCGAGCCCGAACACGGCGAGCGTGCCGTCAGGAGGTACGTCGGCGTACTTCACCGCCTGCCACGCCGTCGGCAACACGTCCGACAGCAGCAGCGCCGCGTTTTCGCCCACCCCGTCAGGCACGAGGAGCGGACCGAAGTGCGCCTGCGGCACCCGCAGGTACTCCGCCTGCCCGCCGGGGACACCGCCGTACAGATGGGTGTAGCCGAACAGCGCGGCGCCCTTGCGCCCGCCCAGGTTCTGCGTCGTCTCGCACTGGGAGTACAGCTGCCGCTGGCACATCCAGCAGTGCCCGCAGGAGATGTTGAACGGTACGACGACGCTGTCGCCAGCCTTGATGTGCCCGACGTCGGCGCCGACCTCCTCGACCACTCCCATCGGTTCATGGCCGAGGATGTCGCCAGGCTTCACCGCGAGCGCCGCACCGTGGTCGTACAAGTGCAGGTCCGAGCCGCAGATGCCGGTGGCCGTGACGCGGATGATCGCGTCCGTCGGCTCCTCGATGCGCGGGTCCGGCTTGTCCTCGACGCTGATGCTGCGCGGCCCGGACCACACGACCGCCCTCATCCGAACTCCCCCCGCTCTCCGGCCTGGTCGAGCGCGGCCCACAGCTCGTGTGATCCGTGGAACTCCCGTTCGGCGGGCAGCCGCGCCAGCGAAGCCCGTACCTGCTCCGGGGCGGCGGCGCGGTCGGCGTACGCGAGCAGCCCCTCGCGGGTGACCGGGTACCGCACGTCGTCCATCCACCGTCCCACCGCCCCCCGGCCGGTCGGAACCGGTTGCGCTCCGCCTTGGCTCGGGTCCTCGCTCACGGGCGTCCTCCAGATGGTGTGCGGCGGGTGGGTGTTGTCCGCGTGCCCGGGAGCCCGGGGTCGCAACCCTGGTAGCGGAGGCCGGGCGGGCGCGTCGGACGTCCGGCAGCGGGTAGCCCAGTCAGCATGGTGGACAGCGGACGCGTCGTGCTCGTGACGGGAGCAAGCGCCGGAGTGGGGAGGGCAACAGCGCGCGCCTTCGCCGAACGAGGGGATGCGGTGGGCTTGCTGGCCCGTGGCACCGACGGCCTCGATCAAGCGGTGGCGGAGGTGCGCGGATGCGGCAGCCGGGCGCTGGCCATCCCGACCGACGTCGCCGACTGGCGGGCGGTGGAGACCGCGGCCGACCAGATCGAGGCCGAACTCGGACCGGTCGACGTGTGGGTCAACGACGCGATGACGTCGGTGTTCGCGCCGTTCACCGAGATAGCCCCGGAGGACTTCCGCCGGGTGACCGACGTCACCTACCACGGTGTCGTCAACGGCACCCGAGCCGCGTTGCGCCTCATGCGTCCGCGCAACAGCGGCCACATCGTGCAGGTGGGCAGTGCGCTGGCCTACCGCGGGATTCCGCTGCAGTCGGCGTACTGCGGCGCAAAACACGCCATCCAAGGATTCACCGAGTCGGTGCGGACCGAGCTGATGCACGAGGACAGCGCTATCGGTATCTCCATGGTGCAACTGCCGGCCATGAACACCCCGCAGTTCCGCATCGTGAAGTCGCTGATGCCGCGTACGCCGCAACCCGTGCCGCCCATCTACCAGCCGGAGATCGCCGCCCGCGCCATCGTCTGGTCGAGTGAACACAACCGTCGCGAGGTCTACGTCACCGGCATCACGGTGGCGACGATCCTCGCCGACAAGGTGGCCTCCGGCCTGCTGGACCGTTATCTCGCGCGGACCGGCTTCGACTCCCAGCTCACCGACCAGCCGGCACCGCAGGACGCGCCGCACAACCTGTGGCGACCGGTCCCCGGGGACCACGGGGCGCACGGCGACTTCGGCGACGTGGCCCACCAGCGCAGCGTCCAGTTGCCGTTGACCTTGCACAAGGGGACGGTGCTCACCACTCTCGGGCTGGTCGCCGGATCGGCGGTTGCCGCCGTGGCGCGCGCCGCCCGTCGCTGATCACCGGCTGAACGCACGACGCCCCGTCCACCTCCTGGTGGCGGGGCGTCGTGCGGAGCGGATGGTGCGGGCCCGGGTGGCCTCAGGCGGCGCGCTTGGCCTTCGCGGAGGCAGCGAGGACGCCGGTGCGGGCACGTGTCCCGGCCTTGCCGACCAGTCCCCGGGTGACCTCGCCAGCTTTCTGCTGCTCGCCCTGCTGCGCACCGAGTACCACGATGGCGCCGGTGATCGCCGGGATGACCCACTGCACGATCCGCAGCCGCTGCTGAGCCTGCGCGACGTCCGGCGGGGTGAGGTCCGAGGGCTTCACTCCGCCCTCGGCGGGCACGTTGCCCGCCCTTGCGACCTGACTGCCGAGGTAGCCGCTGTAGGCGGTCGCCGCGAGACCGGCGCCGGTGAGCAGCAGCTTGAGGTTCGTGTTGCCGGTGACGCCCTTCTGGTGCTTGGCCCGTTCACGGTTCGCGATCAGCAGGCCGGCGCCACCGACGAGGTGGGCGCCGATGGCCGCCGCCTGCACCGGTGCCCAACGGGCCCAACCGGCGCTGGCGACGGCCGCCCGCTCTGTCGTGTCGCTGACATGGTTCGCGGCGCCGTTGAGGCCCACCGCCCCCATCAGCGTGCCGCCGAACCAGCCGGCAAGGCCGAGGTCGTGCAGGGAACGCACAAGGGTGTTGCGTTCAGACATGGGGAGACGCCTCTCAGGTGGTGGTCGGGAAGTTACGGCCTGTGTCGTGCCCGCTGACCGTCGTCCCTAACGTCCACTCCGGTGAGCGGTTTGCCGGAGGGAGGCCGTAGGGTAGGTCACTTCAGTGAGTGCTTGAGAATCAGGCACAGAATCCGGCGACTAGTGGCGTGCTGGTGCGCAACCAGGACTGGAGCACACTGTGCGAGTTCTTGGCGTCAACGCGATCTTCCACGATCCCGCGGCGGCCCTCGTGGTCGACGGGGTGGTGGTCGCCGCGGCGGAGGAGGAGCGCTTCAGCCGGCGCAAGCACGGCAAGCGTCCGGTGCCCTTCGCCGCCTGGGAGCTGCCCGAGCTGGCTGCTGCGTGGTGCCTGGCCGAGGCCGGCCTCGAGCCGGGTGACCTTGACGCGGTCGCCTACTCCTACGACCCGGCGCTCACCCGGCCGGCCGGCGAGCTGGGACTGCACGACCCGTGGGACCACCTGCGCATCACCTATGCGGAGCACGCCCCGGGTTTCCTTGCCTCGGTCTTGCCTGGTCTCGACCCGGCAGCGGTCCGTTACGTCCCCCACCACGTCGCCCACGCCGCTTCGGCCGGCCTGGCTGCGCCGTACCCGGCCTCCAGCGTGCTGGTGCTGGACGGTCGCGGTGAGCAGGTGTCGCACCTTGCCGGACGCTACGACGGGGGCGACCTGCAGATTTTCGCCAGTCAGCAGCTGCCGCACTCGCTCGGGCTGCTGTACGAGGACGTCACCGCCCACTTGGGGTTCCTGCGTTCCTCGGACGAGTACAAGGTCATGGCGCTCGCCTCCTATGGGACCCCGCGTTTCCTGCCCGAGCTGCGCGCCGCGGTCCACACCGACGGGGCCGGCGGTTTCCGCACCGAGCCGATCGACTGGAACACCCTGGTCAAGACCCGCCGCGCCGAGGAGGAGTGGACCCAGGACCATGCCGACCTGGCCGCGAGTGTCCAGCTGCGGTTGGAGGAGGTGCTGCTCGAGCTGGTCCGCTGGCTGTACGACGTCACCGGCGACCGGGTGCTCACCATGGCCGGCGGGGTGGCGCTCAACTGCGTCGCCAATACCCGCATCGCCGCCGAGGGTCCGTTCGAGCGGGTGTGGGTGCAGCCGGCGGCCGGTGACGCGGGGACGGCGCTCGGCGGGTCGTTGCACGTGGCGCACGAGCTGGGCGACGTGGTGTCCCCGATGCCGGGGGCGGACCTCGGCCGGTCCTGGACCGACGCCGAGATCGAGGCGTGGCTGACGACGGCCCGGGTGCCGTTCGAGCGGCCGGTCGACGTTGCCGAGGCGGTGGCCGCGGAGCTGGCCGCCAACGGCGTGGTGGCTTGGTTCCAGGGGCGCAGCGAGTACGGCCCGCGGGCCCTCGGCCACCGCTCGCTGCTCGCCCATCCCGGCTACGCCGGCAACCTCGAGCGGCTCAACGACGTCAAGGGTCGCGAGCAGTTCCGGCCGGTCGCCCCGATGGTGTTGGCCGACCGCGCCGGGGACGTGGTCAGCCGGGGACCGTTGCCCAGCCCCTACATGCTCTTCGTCCACGACGTACGACCGGAATGGCGAGAGCGCATCCCGGCGGTCGTGCACATCGACGGCACCGCCCGACTGCAGACCGTCGACGGGAGCGCGGAGCCGCTCGTCGCCCGCATGCTCGCGGCGTTCGAGCGGCGCACCGGGCTTCCGGTCGTCGTCAACACCTCGCTCAACACCGCCGGCCGGCCGATGGTCGACGACCCGCGCGACGCCCTTGAGTGCTTCGGCTCGGCGCCGGTCGACCTGCTGGCGATCGGGCCCTTCGTCGTACGCCGCTCCGGTTGGACCAGCCCGTGAGCCCGCCGGTCACCCTCGTCGTGCCCACGGTCGGGCGGCCCAGCCTGGGCGCGCTGCTCGGGGCTTTGGCGGAGGCAACCGGGCCGCTGCCCGCGGCGGTCCTGCTGGTGGACGACCGCCCGGGGCGGCCGCGCCGGCTGGACCTCGCGCCACCCGACCGGCTCGCCTCCCTCACCCGGGTGCTGCGCTCGGGCGGCCGTGGGCCGGCAGCGGCGCGCAACGTCGGCTGGCGGGCCGCGACCAGCCAGTGGGTGGCGTTCCTCGACGACGACGTGCTGCCGCCGCAGGACTGGTGGGCGGCGCTGGACGCGGACCTGTCGGGCCTGCGGTCGCAGGTCGCCGGATCGCAGGGGGCGATCGTCGTACCGCTGCCGACTCAGCGCCGGCCCACCGACTGGGAGCGCAACACGGCCGGCCTGGAGCGGGCGTGGTGGGCGACGGCCGACATGGCCTACCGGCGTACGGCGCTGGCTGCAGTCGGCGGTTTCGACGAGCGCTTCGGACGGGCCTATCGGGAGGACGCCGACCTCGCGCTGCGGGTCATGGACGCCGGCTTCGAGCTGGTTCGCGGCGACCGGCACGTGGTGCACCCGGTGCGCCCGGCCGGGCCCTGGGTCAGCCTGCGCATGCAGGCCGGAAACGCCGGCGACGTCCTCATGCGCCGGGTCCACGGCCCCTCCTGGCGGCGCCGGGCCGTGGCGCCGCCAGGGCGGCGTCCGCGTCACCTGGCCACCACCGCGGCCGGCCTGCTCGCGTTCTCCGCCGGGGCCGCCCGCCGGCGCTGGCCGACCCTGCTGGCCGTGACCGGCTGGCTGATCGGGACGGGTGAGCTGGCGTGGGCCCGGATTGCTCCCGGTCCGCGCGTTCCCGCGGAGGTCGCGCGCATGGTGGCGACGAGCGTCGCGCTGCCCCCGCTCGCCACGTGGCACTGGCTGCGCGGGCTGGCCGCGCACCGCGGCGCCGGCCGGTGGCCGGGCCGGCCCGCGGCGGTGCTGTTCGACCGCGACGGGACGCTGGTCCGCGACGTGCCCTACAACGGTGACCCGGCGAAGGTCGAGCCACTGCCGGGCGTCGACAAGGCGCTGGCCCGGGTGCGCGCGGCAGGACTCCCGATCGGTGTGGTCAGCAACCAGTCCGGCGTCGGCCGCGGACTGCTCACCCACGACGACGTACGCCGGGTCAACGCGCGCGTGGAGGACCTGCTCGGGCCCTTCGACGTGTGGCAGATCTGCCCGCACGATCCGGACGACGGGTGCGGCTGCCGCAAGCCCGCGCCCGGGTTGGTCAACGCCGCCGCCGCGCAGCTCGGCATCCCGCCGTGGCAGTGCGCTCTCGTCGGTGACATCGGCAGCGACGTGGCCGCGGCGCACGCGGCGGGTGCTCGGGCGGTGCTGGTGCCGACCGACGTCACCCGCCCCGAGGAAATCGCCGACGCGCCCTACGTCGCCGCTGACCTGCCGGGTGCCGTCGACCTGCTGCTCGGCGCGGAAGCGACGGCATCCCGGTGAGCGCCCACCGGGTGCTGGTCGCCCGCCTGGACAACCAGGGTGACGTGCTGTTGGCCGGCCCGGCCGTCCGCGCCGTCGCTGCCCGGGCTGCCCACGTCGTGCTGCTGTGCGGACCACGTGGGCGTGCGGCGGCGGACCTGCTGCCCGGCGTCGACGAGGTGCTGGAGTGGAACGCCCCCTGGATCGACCCCGAGCCGGAGCCGGTCAAGGCCGCTCACGTCGAGGCGCTGGTCGACGCCGTCCGTGGGCGGGCCGTCGACGAGGCGGTGCTCTTGGCGTCCTACCACCAGTCGTCGCTGCCGCTGGCGCTGCTGCTGCGGCTGGCCGGCGTACCCAGGATTACGGCGGTAAGCGAGGACTACCCGGGCTCCCTGCTCGACGTCAGGCACCGCATCGAGGATGACCTGCCCGAGGCGGAACGAGCGCTGTCGACGGCCACCGCAGCCGGCTACCCGCGCCCCGCGGGTGACGACGGTCGGCTCGCCGTACGCCACCCGCTGCCCGCTATCTCCGCGCTCGTGGGCGCCGGCGGATATGTCGTCATGCACCCCGGCGCGTCGGTGCCCGCGCGCGCCTGGTCGCCGGCGCGGTGCGCGCAGACGGTCGAGGCGCTGGCAGCGCGTGGTGACCGGGTGGTGGTCACCGGAGGGCCAGACGAGCTTGCGCTGACCGCCCGCGTCGCCGGTCGGAACGGGCTCGACCTCGGCGGACGGACCACTTTCGCGGAGGCCGCCGCAGTACTGGCCGCTGCGCGGGCAGTCGTCGTCGGCAACACCGGCCCCGCCCACCTCGCCGCGGCGGTCGGCACCCCCGTGGTCTCGCTGTTCGCCCCCACGGTGCCGGCCGTCCGCTGGGCGCCG
>JBBSMJ010000030.1:0-9584 GCA_038233235.1 Actinomycetes bacterium
ACCTTGCGCCACCCGTGGCGTACACCGATGCCGAACGGTGCATCCGAGCCCAGGGCAGCGGCCACCACCGCGTCGTCCAGCCGCTCGCGGCCATGCATGACGACGGTGCGCCGCATCTCGAGATCGTCCCCGGCGCACCCGCCGACGAGGGGAACGGTTGCCCCGAGTACGCCGTACGCACCGCGGACCACCTCCTGCTGGTCGCCAGCGAGCCCGTCGGTCAGCAGGATGAGCGTCCGGTAGCGCCGCTCGCCGACACGCTCCATGCACTGGGCCACGTCGGCTCCCGCGGCGCGCAGGTCGCCGGCGGCCTCCGTGGCCGCGCAGGTGCTGGAGGTGAAGCCGGCGCCACCCAGCGCGAGAGCGACGAGCCCGTGCTCGCCCGGTCCGTCCGTGCCGATCTCGCCCGCGGTGGAGCAACCGATCAGCGGAACGTCGCCGGCGACCTCGGCCACCCCGGACATCACCTCGTCGATGGCGTACGCCGGGGAGCAGAAGAGCATGAGGAGCTTGGGTGCGGCACCGCCAGCCAGGGCCTCCCGCACCGCGTTGCGGCCCGCCAGCGCACCCGCAGGCTCCGACGACCGGCCCATCGCCGCCCATCGGTCCTCGAGTCGCCGCTGGGCCGGAGTCGACTGCAGCAGTTCCGTCACCTAGAAGCTGTCGGCTCCGGTCCATCGGAACCTGAGCCGACCTCCCCTACCACTTGCTGGCGGCTTGCACTGGTGCAGATGTGACAGATGAGGCACACTGGGCCGGTCCGACCGGTCGTCCGCGGATCGAGAGCGTGGGGAAGCGCAGCTCGAATCCGAGGAGGTCCGGTGGCTACGCGAGGCGTTCTCTATGTTCACTCCGCCGCGCCCGCAGTGTGCCCGCACGTCGAGTGGGCCGTGGCGAGCGTGCTCGGCGTACCCGCATCCTTGGGCTGGACACCGCAGCCCGCTGCCCGCGGCACTCTGCGGGTGGAGCTGTCCTGGCACGGCGCGGCCGGCACTGCTGCGCGGCTAGCCTCGGCCCTGCACGGCTGGCGGCTGCTGCGCTTCGAGGTCACCGAGGAGCCGAGCCCGGGGTGCGAGGGCGCGCGCTACAGCTGCACACCCGACCTGGGAATGTACGCCGCCGTCATCGGGGTGCACGGCGACATCCTGGTGCCGGAGAACCGACTGCGGGCTGCCTTGGACACCGCGGGGGCCGGTGCCCTCTTGGCCGATGAACTCGACCGGCTGCTCGGCCGGGCGTGGGACGACGAGCTGGAACCGTTCCGCTGCGCGGGGGAGGGAGCGCCAGTCCGCTGGCTGCACCGAGTCGGCTGAGGGTGCGGCCCCGCGCTCAGAGCGGGATGTTTCCGTGTTCACCACGCCGTTGCGGTGCGAGCGCGAGGGCTTGCGCCAACGCTCCACGGGTGCGTGTGGGCTCCACCACCTCGTCGACGACTTCGATGTCGATCGCGCGCTGCAACCCGCCGGCCATCAGCTCGTGCTCGGCGGCGAGTTCGTTCTCCAACTGTGGGCGCTGGTCGAGGGGGATCTCTGCGAGTCGGCGGCGGTGCAGGATGCGTACGGCCGCGACCGCGCCCATGACCGCGACCTCGGCTCCGGGCCAGGCGAACACCCTGGTCGCACCCAGAGCGCGGGAGTTCATGGCGATGTAGGCACCGCCGTAGGCCTTTCGGGTGACTAGCGTCACCCGGGGGACCGTAGCTTCGGCGAAGGCATGCAGCAGCTTGGCCCCGCGGCGGACGACGCCGTCCCACTCCTGCCCGACCCCGGGCAGGTAACCGGGCACATCGACCACGACGACGAGGGGGACGCCCAGCGCGTCACACATGCGGACGAACCGGGCGGCCTTTTCCGCCGATGCGGAGTCGAGGCAGCCACCGAGCCGCAGCGGATTGTTCGCCACGACGCCCACCGTCCGCCCACCGAGCCGACCGAGGGTCGTGACCACGTTGGGCGCCCATTTTGCATGGAGCTCGACTCCCGGCTCGTCGAGGAGCTTGCCGACGAGCGGGTGCACGTCGTACGCCCGTTTCGGTGAGTCGGGCAGTAAGTCGTCGAGATCGATCTCAGTGACCAGGTCGACGTCCACCTCGCCTTGGTCACCCAGCAGTGCGGCCAGTCGTCGGGCCTCACCCAGCGCCGCCGCCTCCGAATCCGTCACCACATGTACGACGCCGGAGCGGCGTCCGTGCGGCTCAGGCCCACCCAGCCGCAGCGCGTCGACGTCCTCCCCGGTCACCGAGCGGACCACATCCGGGCCGGTGACGAAGATCCGCCCCTCCGGGCCAAGGATGACCACGTCGGTGAGCGCCGGACCGTAGGCGGCGCCTCCTGCCGCCGGTCCGAGTACGACGGAGATTTGTGGCACCTTGCCGGATGCCAAGGTCATCGCCGCGAAGATGCGGCCGACGGCGTGCAGGCTCACCACGCCCTCACGCAGCCGGGCACCTCCGGAGTGCCACAGGCCGACGATGGGCTGGCCGCTGGCGAGGGCGCGCTCGTAGGCGCGTACGACGACGTCGCATCCGGCGGCTCCCATGGCGCCACCTTGAATGGTCGGGTCGCTGGCGAACACGACGATCGGGCTCCCGTCGACCAGGCCGGTCCCGGCGAGCATGCCGCTGTCGTCGTCGGCAGTGAAAGCTTGGAAGGACCCTGTGTCGACGAGAGCTTCGAGGCGTTGCCGCGGGTGGCGCGGGTCGGCGGCACGAGCCGCGGGGTCCGCCGTCACCCGCGTTGCCGGTGGCGAAACACTCGTCCCCGGGCGCGCCCCGACGACGGTCATGACGGCTTCCGGAAAGCGATGGAGATGTTGTGCCCACCGAAGCCGAAGCTGTTGTTCAACGCGACGGTCCTGTCCTTCGGCAGCGGTCGGGGCTCACCCCGGGCGACGTCCAGGCGCACCTCGTCGTCGGGATCCTCGAGGTTGGCGGTCGGCGGCGCGACGCCTTCATACAGTGCGAGCAGCGTGGCGATGGCTTCCACCGCGCCGGCTGCTCCGAGCAGATGTCCGGTCATCGCCTTGGTGGCGGAGACGACGATGGTGTCGGTTGCGTCGCCCAGGGCCACTCGGATGGCAGCCGCTTCGGCTAAGTCACCCTGCGGCGTCGAGGTCGCATGGGCATTGATGTGGGCGATGTCGGACGGCTCGAAATCCCCGTGCCGCAGCGCCTCGCTGATCGCCCGCGCCGCCCCGGCGCCGCTCGGATCGGGTTGGGCGATGTGGTGAGCGTCGGCTGTCATGCCCGCGGCCAACACTTCGCCATAGACGCGCGCCCCGCGCTGCTGCGCGTGGCCTGCCGATTCGAGCACGACCACGCCAGCGCCTTCGCCGAGCACGAAACCGTCGCGGCCCTTGTCGTAAGGGCGGGAGGCACGCTCGGGCTCGTCGTTACGCCGGGACAAAGCCATCATCGCCGCGAAGCCGGCCAGTGGGAGCGGGTGGATGGCCGCCTCGGTGCCGCCCGCCACGACGATGTCGGCGCGCCCGCGGCGGATCATCTCCGCGCCGTACGCGATCGCCTCCGCACCCGACGCGCAGGCGCTCACCGGCGTGTGGACGCCGGCCTGTGCGCCGACCTCGAGACCGACGGTGGCCGCCGGGCCGTTCGGCATGAGCATCGGCACCGTGTGTGGCGACACCCGCCGCGCACCCTTCTCCTTCAGGACGTCGTAGGCCGACAGCAGCGTGGTGACCCCCCCGATACCCGAGGCCACCACGACGCCGAGCCGCTCCGGGTCGATACCGGCGTCGGCCGCCCCCGCGTCGGCCCACGCCTCGCGTGCGGCGATGAGCGCGAACTGGGCGGAGCGATCGAGCTTGCGCGCGACGACCCGGTCGAGAACCTCCAGCGGTTCCACGGCCACCCGTGCAGCGATGCGCACCGGCAACTGTTCGGCCCACTCCTCCTCCAACGCGCGCACGCCCGAGGCGCCGGCGAGCATCGCCGACCATGTCGACCGCACATCACCGCCCAGCGGAGTCGTGGCGCCGAGGCCGGTCACCACAACCCCGTCGAGCGCGGAGCCCGACTGGGACATGGTTGATGGGCTGGCGCTGTCTGTCATCGCTGCGTCCGTTCCTTCGCTGTCGTTCCTTCGCCGTCGTTGCGGACCAGAGGGCCGGTCAGGCGGATACCCCGGCCTTTTCGATGTAGGTGACCGCGTCACCGACGGTGCGTAGATCCTTGACGTCGTCGTCGGGAATCTTCACGCCGAACTTCTCTTCGGCGGCGACGACCACCTCCACCATGGACAGTGAGTCGATGTCGAGGTCGTCGGTGAAGCTCTTGTCCGGCTGGACGTCCTCCGCGGGTACGCCGGCCACCTCGTTGACGATGTCGGCGAGTCCGCTGAGGATCTCCTGCTGGCTGGGGGCCATGGGTGTGGGTTCCCTTCTCGTTGGTGCGTTGGTCATTCGTCGGCTGGGCAGGGCGGTTCAGAAAGGGTCAGGGGAGGGTCACGACCTGGGCGGCGTAGGACAGTCCGGCGCCGAAGCCGATGAGGAGGGCGAGTCCACCGCTCTTCGCTTGACCTGTCTCCAGCATCCTTGCCATGGCCAGCGGCACGGACGCCGCGGAGGTGTTGCCGGACTCGGCGATGTCACGGGCCACTGGTACATGCGAAGGCAGCGCGAGCGCCTTGATCATCGCATCGGTGATACGCATGTTGGCCTGGTGCGGAATGAAGGCGTCGAGGTCTCCGGGTCGGACTCCGGCGGCTTCCAGTGCCTTGCGCGCCACCGGTGCCATCTCCCACACGGCCCACCGGAACACCTGCTGCCCATGGATCCGCAGCGTTGCCCACTCGATGTCGGGCAAGTTGCGGACCTCGAGCCAGGAGTAGTTCTGTGCGATGGCGTCGAGTTGGGAGCCGTCGGCTCCCCAGACCGTGGGGCCGATCCCTGGCTCGTCCGCCGGACCGACGACGACTGCGCCCGCCCCGTCGCCGAAGATGAACGCGGTGGAGCGGTCCGTCGGGTCGGTGATGTCGGACAACCGCTCCACACCGACCACGACGACGTAGGTGGCGCTTCCCCCGCGGACCATGTCGTTGGCCAGCGCCACACCGTGACAGAAGCCGGCACATGCGGCCGACACGTCGAAGGCGGCAGCTTGCGAGGCGCCCAGCCGGTGCGCCACCGAGGTGGCCGCCGAAGGTGTTTGGTAGAGGTGGGACACGGTTGCCACGAGCACGCAGCCCACCTCGTCGGGCGCGACGCCCGCCTGTGCTAGGGCCTTGCCGGCCGCAGCGACCGACATGTCCACCACCGACTCACCGTCGCCGGCGAAACGTCTCGACACGATGCCCGAGCGCTCGCGAATCCAGGCGTCGGAGGAGTCGATGTGCGCGCAGATCTCGTCGTTGGTTACGACGCGCGCCGGCCGATAGTCGCCGATGCCCATCAGCCGGGCGTGGGGCGCTCCGCTGGAACCGCGAATGCGGGTCGTCATGCCAGGGCTCCTTCCTGGGCCACCTCGGGGTGGAGGCGAACGAGCGGCTGCCCGGGTGCTACCGGATCGCCGTCCTCGACGAGCAACTCGACGACGGTCCCGCCGTACGGCGCCGTCACTGGCTGCTCGTCCCTGCGGGAGCGGATGGTGCCCACCGCGCCCCCCTGCTCGAGGACAGCTCCCAACAGCACCTCGCCCAGACTGAAGGTGCCCGCGAGAGGCGCAACGACGAGCCGCCATGGTGGCGCGGGCGTGGCTGGTTGGGCGCTGTGCCGGCCCACCAGCTGACGGGCGGCGTCGAGGTCGGCAGGCGTCTTCACCGCGAGCGTCTCGACGCCAGGCAGGGCCCGTCGGACGAGTCCGCACAGCGTGCCACCGGGGGGGAGCTCGAGCACGGCTGTCACCCCCAGGTCAGCCATCGTGCGCAGGCACAGGTCCCAGCGCACCGGGCTGCCGACCTGCGCGACGAACCGGTCCAGGATCTCCCGACCGTGGTGGACGACGGCGCCATCGGCGTTGGAGAGCAGCCGGACACGCGGGTCCTTGACCGGCGCGGCTGCGGCAAGGGCGCCCAGGTGGTCGACGGCGGACGCCATGTGAGACGTGTGGAAAGCCCCAGCCACCGGCAGTGGCCGTAGGCGGGCGCCGGTGGGTGGTTCCGCGGCGAACGCCGCAAGATCGGAGGTGGTGCCCGCCGCGACCACTTGTCCCGCACCATTGATGTTGGCGGGGGTGAGCCTGTGCTTGTCGAGGTGTGCCAGCACGTCGTCGGGATCTCCACCGAGTACGGCGGTCATGCCGGTGGGCGCCTGTGCCGACGCTGCCGCCATCGCGCGACCGCGCTCCCGCACCAGCACCAGGGCCGTCTCCGGGGTCAGCGCGCCGGCGACCGCGGCGGCAGTCAATTCGCCGACGCTGTGTCCGGCGACTGCGCCCAACGTGGCGTGGGCGTCGGTCTCGTGTGGGAAGAGCGCACCTGCGCCGACCAGCCCGGTGGCGACCAGCAGCGGTTGGGCAACTGCGGTGTCGCGGATCCGCTCTGCGTCCGCCCGTGTGCCGAAGTGCACCAGGTCCACACCGCTGACCGCAGACCACCAGCCCAACCGTTCGGCGGCACCCGGCAGGTCCAACCAGGGAGTGAGCATGCCCGGAGTTTGAGCACCCTGCCCGGGAGCGACGAGAACCAGCACTCCGACAGCTTGCCCACATCCACCCACCGAAGTGCGTATCGACGCGGACGAACTTGCCTGGGCAGCTTTTGTAGGGTCCCTACAAAAGGGCTTTCGGAGCACCGAGCCGGCCCAGCGTCAACGCCACCCGGAGCGTGTAGGCGCCGCGCATATCGGTCGGTGCGACGCCGCACACCGTGGCTACCCGGCGCAGCCGGTAGCGCACCGTGTTGGGGTGGACGAAGAGCAACCGTGCCGCGGCTTCCAGTGACGAGGCCTGCTCGAGGAAGGCAATCAATGTGTCGAGCAAGACCGGGCCTGCCAGCTCGAGCGGGCGGTAGACGTGCTCGACGAGCAGCGTCCGGGCGAGCGGATCGCCGTCGAGCGCACGCTCCGGCAGCAGGTCGTCGGCCAGCACTGGCCGGGGGGCGCCCGGCCATGCAGCGGCCGCCTTGAGTCCGGCAACCGCGGCCGCTGCCGAGTCGGTAGCGCCGAGCAGATCCGGCACCCGGGGTCCGACGACAACCGCTCCCGGACCGAACTGCGCCACCAGTGCGGTCGTGGCCGTCAGCGGCTGGTACGCGCCGCCGAGGATGGCGACCAGCCGGTTGCCCTGCACGCCGCTGAGCACCTCCAGCCGGGCATGACGGGCGGCGCGGCGTACGCCGTCGATGACTGTCTCGGGGTCACCGTCGGGGGCGCTGCCGGCGACGACCACCACCGGGGAGGGGGAGCCCCAGCCGAGGGCGGCGGCTCGGGTGCGCAGCGCCTCGTCCACCTCCCCGCGCAGCAGCGCGTCGACGACGAGGGCCTCCAGTCGAGCGTCCCACGCTCCGCGCGCCTCGGCGGCCCCGGCGTAGACCTGGGCGGCGGCGAAGGCGATCTCCCTGGAGTAGCGCAGCACCGCCTCGCGCAGCATCCCCCGGTCGTCGGCGGCAGCGAGTGCGTCGATGTGCTCTTCGACCACCGCGATCGTCGCCCGGACGAGCTCGACGGTCTGTTGCAGGGTGACCGCGCGGGTGAGCTCCCGCGGCGCCGTCCCGAAGACGTCAGCGCTGACGGTCTGCGGCGCGTCCGGACGGCGGAACCACTCAATGAACGCTGCGATGCCCGCCTGGGCCACCAGTCCCACCCAGGACCTGTTTTCCGCGGGCATGGCGGCATACCACGGCAGCGTCCCGTCCATCCGGGCGAGCGCCGCCGTGGCGAGATCGCCGCTGGCCCGTTCCAGGCGGCGGACGGTCGCGGCGCGCCGTCTCGGCGTGGGCACGAGTTGCAGTCTGCCCGACATGGCGGATAGGGAGGCGTCGTGGACCCGGTGGACGCGTTGCGGCGGATCGCGTTTCTCCTCGAACGTGCCCACGAGCCGACCTACCGAGTGCGCGCCTTCCGGACGGCAGCGGCGGTCGTGGCGGAGCTGTCCGGTGCGGAACTCCGCCGCCGGGTCGAGGAGGGGACGCTCACCACGTTGCGCGGGGTCGGCAAGGTGACCGCAGCTGTAGTGGCCGAGGCGGTGGCTGGCGACGTGCCCGCTTACCTGCACCGGCTGGAGGAGACCGGCGCTCGTCCGCTCGCGGAGGGTGGGGCGCAGTTGCGCGCGGCACTGCGCGGGGACTGCCACACCCATTCCGACTGGTCCGACGGCGGCAGCCCCATCGTGGAGATGGCCGAGGCAGCGCGCGCCCTCGGCCACGACTACATCGTCCTGACCGACCACTCCCCGCGGCTCACCGTCGCCCGCGGACTCTCCCCGGAGCGGCTGCGGAAGCAGCTGCAGGTGGTGGCCGAGCTCAACGAGCGGCTGGCGCCGTTTCGCGTCCTTACCGGCATCGAGGTCGACATCAACGAAGACGGTTCGCTCGACCAGGAGGACGACCTGCTGACCGGGCTCGACGTCGTCGTGGCGAGCGTGCACTCCAAGCTGCGCATGCCGCGAGCGGAGATGACCCGCCGGATGGTCGCCGCGGTGGCCAACCCGCACACGGATGTCCTGGGACACTGCACCGGGCGGCTGGTCACCGGCCGGGGGCGACCGGAGTCGGAGTTCGACGCGGAGTTGGTCTTCGCGGCGTGCGCGCGCTTCGGCGTGGCGGTCGAGGTCAACAGCCGCCCCGAACGGCTCGACCCGCCGAAGCGACTGCTGCGGCTCGCGGTGGAGGCGGATTGCCTGGTGTCGATCGATACCGACGCGCACGCGCCAGGTCAACTGGACTGGCTGCCCTACGGGTGCGAGCGCGCCGCCGCCTGCGGCGTGGACGCAGCCCGGGTCGTCAACACCCGCGATGCCGAAGGGCTTCTCCGGTGGACACAGGGACGGAGCTCGACATGAGGGTGCTCGTCACCGGCGGCGCCGGTTTCATCGGGTCGCACGTCGTGGACACGTTGGTCGAGAACGGCCACGAGGTACGGGTCCTCGACGCGCTGCTGCCCGCCGCCTGGGGCGCCCAGCCCGCCCCGACCTGGTCGGCGGACGCGGAGGTGGTCCGCGGCGATGTCGGTGACGCGGCGACGGTGCGCGAATGCCTGCGCGGTGTCGACGCCGTATCCCACCACGCCGCCATGGTCGGCATGGGTGTCGACGTGCAGGACTTCCCGTCCTATGCCGGCAACAACGATTACGCCACCGCCGTGCTGCTCGCGGCCATGGACGCGGTGGGGGTAGGTCGCCTGGTGCTGGCCTCGTCGATGGTGGTCTACGGCGAGGGGTGCTACTCCTGCCCGCAGCACGGTGTCGTGGAGCCACTCCGGCGATCCGCGGAGGACCTCGACGCCGGCCGCTTCGAGCCGCGGTGTTCGACATGCGGGCAGGCCCTCGCCGCCCAACTCGTCACCGAGGACGCCCCGGCCGGGCCGCGCAGCGCCTATGCCGCCAGCAAGGTCGCCCAGGAGCACTACGCCGCGGCGTGGGCGACGGCCACTTCCGGCACCGTCTTCGCGCTGCGCTACCACAACGTGTACGGCCC
>JBBSMJ010000031.1:0-9432 GCA_038233235.1 Actinomycetes bacterium
CGAGGAACCGGGCGCCAGCGGAGAGAAACGGGGGCATCGTTTCGACCACGACGCGGATACCGAGGTAGGTGGAGCCCCAGAAGACGTAGACGATCGACAACGCGGTCCAGATCCGCGCCGTGGAGGCCGCTCGCTGCGTTGGACCCGCAGCTGGGTCGGTCAGCACAGCGCACCCTCCTGGTCAGTCCACTCCGTGATCCTGTCGAACACCGCGAACGACGCTTTCCTTGCCCGGCGAGGCGCCCAAGATCGGGTGCCCTTCTCACTACAGTCCGTACTCGTTGTAGTCGAGTAAATACTCAGAGTGGAAGGCGGCGTATCCGATGGGCCGCCGGCAGGTGTTGAAGGGAAGGTGGAGCCGTCCGTCCCGCGCCCTCGGGGGTGTCGCGGGCCGGCTGGTTTCTGCCCGCCCCTCCGCCTCGCCGGCCCTAGCCACCCGCCGGCCCTAGCCACCCGCCGGCCCTAGCCACCGCCGGCCCTAGCCACCGGCCCGCCCTAGGCCCCCCGCGCACCGGCCCCGCCCTAGGCCCCCCGCGCACCGGCCCCACCCCAGCGCTCGCTTCAAAGATCTTGGAAACAAATCCGGCGTAGAGACGGAATAGTTTCCAAGTTCTCGCGGTCGCGTACGAAGCGGCCCGCACGCCGTTCGCGTACGAAGCGGCCCGCACGACAGTGATCTAGTCCCCACGGCTCCTCGCCCCAGAGACCGCAGCCGGGCGCGCTCGCAAGGAAACCGCCGCTGCGGGGACGGGAAGGGGGCGTCCCCGCCGCGGCGTTGAGAGGCATCCTTCCGCCTTGGTGACATTTCGTCAATAGATGACTCCGAAGAGTAGCGGACAGCACCGTCGGGACGGTCCGTACGTCGGTGCCCCACGCGGTCTGCCACCATGTACTCAGACCCGTCCAGCCTGCCGGGCCCACGTATGGGCTCGCTTCCGGCGGCCACGGGTCAGCTCGGAAACAGAGGGCCAACCGTACGGTTACCACCGCCGCGGCAGGGCCACCATGGGATAGGAAGCGGAACGGACCAGCGAACCCGCTGGCCGTGACCGTCGGCCCCGGATGACGGCGATCCCGTCGGCCGGGTATACGCAAGGAGTGCCCGTGACTGTGAAAAGTGCCGCGAAGGACAGTGCCGCTGAGGGCAGTGCCGCCGACGACAGTGCCGCCGGTGTCGCACCGCCGGCGCCGCCGGACCCATCTCTCGTCCAGCTGCTGACCCCGGAGGGCGAACGGGTCGAGCACCCGGACTACTCCGTCGACCTGACCGACGAGGAGTACCGCGGTCTCTACCGCGATCTCGTACTCAGCCGTCGCATCGACACAGAAGCGACAGCCCTCCAGCGCCAGGGCGAACTCGGCATTTGGGCCTCGCTGCTCGGTCAGGAGGCGGCCCAGGTCGGCTCCGGAAGGGCGCTGCAACCGGGGGATTACGCTTTCCCCACCTACCGCGAGCACGGTGTTGCCCTCACCATGGGGGTCGACCCGCTGAACCTGCTGGGGCTGTTCCGCGGGGTCAACAACGGCGGCTGGGACCCGGCGGAAAAGGGCTTCCACCTCTACACGATCGTCATCGGCAGCCAGGCCCTGCACGCCACCGGATACGCGATGGGGATGCAGCGCGACGGTGCGGAGAACGCCGTCATCGCCTACTTCGGCGACGGCGCGACGAGCCAGGGCGACGTCAACGAGGCCTTCATCTGGGCCAGCGTCTTCAATGCCCCGGTTGTCTTCTTCTGCCAGAACAACCAGTGGGCCATCTCCGAGCCGCTCGAGCGGCAGACGCGCATCCCGCTCTACCAGCGGGCCAGTGGGTTCGGCTTCCCCGGTATTCGCGTCGACGGCAACGACGTCCTTGCCGTTCTTGCTGTCACCAAGGCGGCGCTCGCCGCCGCCAGGGAGGGGCAGGGCCCGACGCTCGTCGAGGCGTGGACGTATCGGATGGGCGCCCACACCACCTCCGACGACCCGACCCGCTACCGGCTCGCCAACGAGCTGGAGGAGTGGAAGCAGAAGGACCCCATCGACCGGATGCGCAAGTTCCTGACCGCACAGCAGCTCGCCGACGCCGCCTACTTCGACAGCCTCGACGCCGAGGCCGAGGAGCTGGCCGTCCACCTGCGCCAGGGCTGCCGTGACATGCCCGACCCGGATCCGCTGTCGATCTTCGATCATGTGTACGCCGAAGACCACCCACTCATGAAGGAGGAGCGCGAGCAGTTCGCCGCTTACCTCTCCTCCTTTACCGAGGAGGAGAGCTGATGCCCCGATCGGCTGCTCAATCCACGCAGACGACGCTGGCCAAGGCCATCAACATGGGCCTGCGGGCGGCGATGGACAAGGACCCCAAGGTGCTGGTCATGGGGGAGGACGTCGGCAAGCTCGGCGGCGTCTTCCGTGTCACCGACGGGCTGCAGAAGGACTTCGGCGAGGCCCGCGTCATCGACACCCCACTCGCCGAGTCGGGCATCATCGGTACGGCGATCGGGCTCGCCCTGCGCGGCTACCGGCCGGTATGCGAGATCCAGTTCGACGGCTTCATCTATCCCGGCTTCGACCAGATCGTGACCCAGCTCGCGAAGATGCACGCCAGGGCACTCGGCCACTCGCAGCTGCCGGTCGTTGTCCGCGTCCCCTTCGGCGGCGGAATCGGTGCGGTCGAGCATCACAGCGAGTCGCCCGAGGCCTACTTCGCCCACACGGCGGGTCTCCGGGTGGTCAGCTGCTCCAACCCGGTAGACGGCTACTTCATGATTCAGCAGGCGATCGACAGCCCCGACCCGGTGCTGTTCTTCGAGCCCAAGCGGCGCTACTGGGAGAAGGCAGAGCTCGACGAGTCGATGACCCCGGATCCTCTGCACCAGGCGCGAGTCGTGCGGGAGGGCGACGACCTCACCCTGGTCGCGTACGGACCGATGGTGAAGACCTGCCTGGAGGCGGCCACCGCCGCTGAGGAAGAGGGTCGCAACCTGGAGGTGCTCGATCTGCGATCGTTGTCGCCGCTGGACACCGACACCCTGCTCGCATCGGTGCGCAAGACCGGTCGAGTGGTCGTCGTCCACGAGGCGCCGGTGTTCCTCGGGATGGGGTCGGAGCTGGCCGCTCGGATCAGCGAGAAGTGCTTCTACCACCTCGAGGCGCCGGTGCTGCGGGTCGGTGGGTTCGATACGCCGTACCCACCGTCCCGGGTGGAAGAGGAATACCTGCCCGACCTCGACCGGGTGCTCGACGCGGTCGACCGCTCGTTGGCGTACTGAGGGGAGTGGGGTTGTCCAGCCGGAAGCAGTTCAAGCTGCCTGACGTGGGCGAGGGTCTCACCGAGGGTGAGATTCTCAAGTGGTACGTCCAGCCTGGTGACGAGGTCGTCGTCAACCAGACGATCGTCGAGATCGAGACCGCCAAGGCAGCCGTCGAGCTGCCCAGCCCCTATGCGGGGGTGGTCAGCGAGTTGCACTACCCCGAAGGCGAGACCGTCGACGTCGGCTCACCGATCATCACCATCGAGACGGAGCCGTCCGCGGACGGTGGCAGCGTCGCCACACCGGAGAGCGAGCCGCCCGCGCAGACTGGTGCCGCGGCGGCTGCTGACATGGTGCCGCAGGTCCCGACACCCGCGGAGGACGAGGCGGTGGAGCCGGGCTTGATCGGCGGTCCCGCCCCAGGCGGACGTACGTCGGTGCTGGTGGGCTACGGCCCGAAGACGACGAGCGCGAAGCGCCGCCCCCGCAAGTCCTCCGCTCCCGCGCAGACCGCCGAGGCGGCGAGCGCGGGCGGCGGGGATGTGCCAGCGGACGTTTCGGACTCCCCGGACGCCGCGGACTCCCCGGACGCCCCGGACGCTCCGTCCAACGGTCAGCGCGCCGCCACCCAGGCGTCCGATGGCGAGCCTCAGCGTACGAGCGGCGGTGTGGTCGTCCTCGCCAAGCCGCCCGTGCGCAAGCTGGCCCGAACCCTCGGGGTCGACCTCTCGGCCGTACGCGCGAGCGGACCGGAGGGCACAATCACCCGCGCGGACGTGGAGTCGGCCGCTCGTGGCGGCAGCTCCCCAGCCGAGGTGTCTGTCGCTCCCCAGGAGGAGCAGGCCGTCGAGTCGGTGGCAACCACGGCTGACCGGGAGCGACGAATCCCGGTCAAGGGTGTGCGCAAGATGACCGCGCAGGCGATGGTGCGCAGCGCGTTTACCGCGCCACACGTGTCGGAGTTCCTCACCGTCGACGTCACCCGCACGATGCGGCTGACTCGGCGCTTGCGTGAGCATCCCGACTTCGCCGGGTCCAAGGTCAGTCCGCTGCTGTTGGTGGCCAAGGCGCTGCTGCTCGCCGTACGCCGCCATCCCGAGATCAACGCAACCTTCGACGACGACGCGCAGGAGATCGTCGTCAAGAGCTACGTCAATCTCGGGATCGCGGCGGCCACTCCGCGCGGGCTGATCGTCCCGAACATCAAGGACGCGGATGCCTTGGCGCTGCCGCAGTTGGCGGCCGCGATGGGTGAGCTGGTGTCCACCGCGCGGGCGGGCAAGACCTCCCCTGCGGAGATGGCCGGCGGCACGATCACGATCACGAATGTGGGGGTGTTCGGCGTCGATACCGGCACGCCGATCCTCAACCCCGGCGAGGCGGCGATCTTCGCCTTCGGCGCCGTCCGAGAGATGCCGTGGGTGCATCGCGGCAAGATCGTTCCGCGGCAGGTGACCCAGCTCGGGTTGTCCTTCGATCACCGTCTCGTCGACGGGGAACTAGGTTCACGATTCCTCGCCGATGTGGGCCGCATCCTGGAGCGCCCCGTCGACTCCATCGTGTTCTGAGCTGCCCGCTTTTCGCGGACACACGTGAGGGCCGGACCGATGTGGTCCGACCCTCACGTTGTGCGTCAGTCCTTTCCGGTGTACCGGAAGATGTAGAGCCCGTAGTCCCGATCGCTGGCCGCGACGTACTCGGTGCCGCCACGGTTGAAGGCCTCGACGCCCCAGAAGTCGTTGCCGTCGTCGTCGATGAAGGCACCGACCTCGTGCAGCTTCCCGAACTTGATGTCGAGCACGCGGAAGCCGGCGTTGTAGTAGGACAGGTACGCCAGCCGCTTGTAGCGCTTGGACGTAGCGACCTCGTGCACCGTGAGGTTGCCGAAGCGGCTTGCGAACCGCTCGTCCATGGCCTCCGGGATGGCGAAGGTGTCGAGCTCGCGCATCTTGCCACTCTTGTTGGCGTACAGGTGGACGTAGCCCCAGCCGTCGAAGAAGGCCTCGACTGTGACCTCGTCGCCCACCTCACCGAGCTCGATGGGGGCGAGCTGGGTGCCGTCGCCAGCCAGGCACTCCTCCTCGTTGTACTGGTCCTCGATGTCGAAGAAGGAGTAGCCAGTACGCCGATCCACCGACAGCACCGGGCGGTCACCCTCGACGGTCATACCGAAGGCTCCGCAGGAACCCTCGCGGTTGAAGATGATGGTGGCGAGGTAGCCGCCGTTGGCGGTCACCGATTCGACGTTGGCCACCTTCTCGGTGAACGTGCACACACCGCGTTCGATGACGGCGATGTAGGGACCACCCGACTCCGGTGGCGCTGGCACGTCCGGGTCGGCGTCGCAGGCCCGACCGCCGTACACGGCGGTCCCGGAGAGCGAATCTCCGGGAGAGATCTGCTCGGAGGCGCTGCCCTGGCCAGCATCGAACGAGGTGCCGTCGTCTGTCTGTCCACGGGCTCCGACCGGATTGAAGTCCTCGTCGGTCTGGATGACCAGGTCGTGGTCCTTGGTGAACTCCGCCTGGTGCCCGTTGCCCTCCGGCTCATTCTCGATGCCGGTTTGCTGGAGCAGCTCGGGGTCGGGGCTGGTGAAGTCGGTGTCGCCGTAGTACTTGATGTTGCGCGGATCGGTGATGTCGAACTTGACCAGACCCGCGTCCCAGTTCGAGGCGATCATGACCATCCGGTTCTTGTTCCGCCGGATCTCGATGTCGTGAAGGAAGACGGAGTCGAGACCAAGGCCCTCCTGCAGGATCTGCGGGAATTCCGCGGCCAGGTCGTACTCGGCGATCATCCTCGGGTTACGCGGGTCGGTGATGTCGAAGATGTCGAGGTCCTCGGCCTCCTCGTCGTCGACGAGTGCGGCGTAGGCCTTGCCCCGGTGCTGCCACATCAGCGCACTGTGCACCTGGTGCGCGATGCCGGGGGCGACGCCCTCCGGATCCATGTCACCGAAGTTGGCGAGCAGCTTTGGCTTCAGCGGGTTGCGCACGTCGACCAGCGTCGCTCCACCGACGGCGGTGTCGGACAGGGCGCACAGCTCGTTGTTGAACAGCAGCACTGCGCCTGTGTGAGCGGAGGTCTCCAGGCGTTTGACCTGGACACCTTCTCCGACGTACGCGCCTTCACCGGTGGGGATGAAGTTGACCTGTCGGGGGTTGGACCGGTCGCTGATGTCGAAGACATAGACGCCGCCACCGTCACACTCGCCGCCGTTGAAGCGGGCGAGGTAGGCGTACTTGCCGTAGACGTCGACGTCGGCGACAACGCCGGGGGCGCGATCATCGACGGCCCCCTTGCCGACTAGTTCGACGTTCTTCTGTACGGGCAGCAGGTGTCCCTCGCGGCCACCGTGGTTGGCATCGTCGTCCGGAGAAATGTCGCGAGCCGACTCGGTGGCCCCGTCGGTGATCTTCGCTAGCTCAGGGTCAGGCTGCGCGGTCGCGGTGCCAGCGAGCGGGAGCGCTGTGCCCAGAGCGACAGCAAGGGCCAGCGCACCCGTACGGACACGGTGCTTCATGGGGTCTCCCAGAGGTAGGGGCTAGGGAAGTGCGGAGCATGCCTGTGGGCAGCGTTCATCCGCACCGAGCGACGCTAGTGCGTGCAGCCCTCACTTGCCTAGTGCTTCGGCCAATCAGTAGTCCCGGTCCTGACGCTCGATCGGCTGAGTGTCCGCGCCGTCGTCCTGGTACGGACGCAGCTGCTGCGTGGAGGCCTCGTCCCAGCGCACCTCGCGTGCGGGGCTGCGAGCAGGGCGCGGGGACGCCGGCGGGCGGTAGGCGGTGGGCGGGGGATAGCGGCGCTGCGGCGAGGCGGGCAGGGAGCGCTTCACCCGGTCCACGTAATAGGTCACCGCCAGCACGAGCACGCCGGTCCAGACGAGGATGAGGCCGAGATCGAAGAGGTCGACGTAGCGCAGCACACTGCGGGGCGGCGACACCGCGAAGGCGAGAATCGCGCCTACGGCGATGAGCAGGATGCCGGTGCCGATGCGCATGGCCGCATCATTCCATGCGGCAGCACAAAGGGCCCGACTCCCTCTACCGGGAGCCGGGCCCGCGAGCCGTGCGGTCGATCAGCCGGTCAGACCGGGGGCCTGTCGTCGTAAATCCGACGCTCCTCGTAGACGTCGCCGCGGCGCTGCCGCGGGCCCCAGACCAGCAGCGTGAGGATGAGCCCGAGCACGCCGACCGCGGCAAGAATCCAGCCGATCAGCTGAATATCGATTCCTGCCACCGTGGCATCGACGGCCAGCGCCAAGATGAGGCCCACCGCGATGAGGAAGATGCTGACGCCGATTCCCATGTGTCCTCCCGGTCGTCCACGACCGGCCCATGACGGACCGAACCTAACCTTCGCATGTTCCCCGAGCGTGCCAGTAGCGAAACGCCGCCGAACGGCTCAGAAAGCCTCCTCCGGGACGTCCATGAGCGCGTTGTCCGTCGCCTCTGCAACCTGCCGGTGCGCGGCAAGACAGGGGAGGACGTCGCGGGCGAAGAAGCGTGCGGCAGCCACCTTGCCGGTGTAGAACGGCCGGTCGCGCCGGGAAGCTTCGCCGCTGTCTAGTGCAGTGAGCGCCACGTCCGCTTGGCGGAGCAGTAGCCAGCCGGTGACCAGGTCGCCCAGCGCCAGCAGCAGTCGGGTGGTGTTCTGCCCCACCTTGTAGACCTCGGTTGGATCGCGCTCGGTTGCGTCCAGGAAGCTCACCATCGCGGCCACGATCCCCTGCACGTTGTCGATCGCGTTGCCGAGCAACCCCCGCTCTACCTGCAAGGCCCCATTGCCGGCCTCGCTCTTGACGAAGTCGCGAATCTCCCCGAGCAGGGTCCGCAGCGCCGCCCCCTGGTCACGCACCACCTTGCGGAAGAACAGGTCCAGTCCCTGGATACCGGTGGTGCCCTCGTACAACGTGTCGATCTTGGCGTCGCGCAGGTACTGCTCGACCGGATAGTCCTGCAGATAACCGGAGCCACCCAAGGTCTGCAGGGAGAGCACCAGCATCTCGAAGGAGCGCTCGGAACCGAAGCCCTTCACGACCGGCAACAACAGACCGTTCAAACCCGCGGCCCGGTCGTCGGTCTCCCCCCGGTGTTGGGCAAGGGCAATGTCGTCCTGCAGGCTCGCGGTGTAGAGCACGAGGGCGCGCATCCCTTCGGCGTACGCCTTTTGCAGCATGAGCATGCGGCGTACGTCGGGATGCTTGGTGGTGGCGGTCCGCGGCGCCACTTTGTCCGCCATGCGGGTCAGGTCCGGGCCCTGCACGCGGGTCCGCGCGTAGTCCAGCGCAGTCAGATAGCCCGTCGACAGCGTGGCGATGGCCTTGGTGCCGACCATCATTCGCGCGTACTCGATGATGGTGAACATCTGCGCGATGCCATCGTGGACATCGCCCAGCAGCCAGCCCACGGCGGGCCGCGTCTCACCGAATCGCAGCTCACAGGTCGTGGACACCTTCAGGCCCATCTTCTTCTCGACACCGGTGACGACGACGCCGTTGCGCTCGCCCAACTCGCCGGTCGCCCAGTCGAAGTGCCGCTTGGGTACGACGAAGAGCGACAGTCCCTTCGTCCCCGGACCATGACCCTGGGGCCGGGCCAGTACCAGGTGCACAATGTTTTCGGTCAGGTCGTGCTCGGCGCTGGTGATGAACCGCTTGACCCCCTTGAGGTGCCAGCTGCCGTCCGGCTGCGGTACGGCGCGGGCCCGGCCGGCACCGACATCCGAGCCGGCGTCGGGTTCGGTGAGCACCATGGTCGATCCCCAGCCGTGTTCCACCATGCGCCGGGCGATGTCGCGCTGTCTCGGGGTTCCGAAGCGGTGGATCACGGCGGCGAAGCTGGCTCCGCAGGCGTACATGTAGACGGCCGGGTTGGCTCCGAGGACCAGTTCGGCTACCGCCCAGCGCAACGAGGGCGGGGCGGCGGTGCCGCCGAGGTCGGCCGGCAGGTCGAGACGCCACCACTCCGCGTCCCAGTAGGCGGCGTAGGAGCGCTTGAAGGATTCCGGCAGGGTCACCGAGCCGGTCGCCGGGTCGAAGACCGGGGGGTTGCGGTCGGAGTCGGCGAGAGATTCGGCGAGCTCGTCGGTGGCCAGCCGCGCCACCTCGCGGAGCACCTCGCGGGCGGCGGCGGCGTCCATGTCGGCGTACGGACCGGTGCCGAGCACGTCGCCGCGGTCGAGCACCTCGAAC
>JBBSMJ010000032.1:0-9421 GCA_038233235.1 Actinomycetes bacterium
CGCGCCGATGGCGCGGGGATGAGCTTGCGGGCGTACGTCATAGACGTACTGCGCCGTCACACGACCCTGCCGGCGCCGAATGCCTGGCTGGACGACATTCGGACTGGCCCGCCCCTGCCCGCGGATGGCCCGGACAGCGTGACGCTGGTCGCCCAAGGACGTGCGGACAGCGAACTGTGAGGCCGGGTCGGCTCGTTATCGACGCGTCCGCAGTGGTCGAGTTGTTGCGCGGCGGTCAACTGGGCCATCAGGTGGCGGAGGAGATGCGTGGCGCCGTACTCGCCGCCCCGGCGCATCTGGACGCGGAAGTGCTCTCCGCAATCGGTCGGCTGTCTCGGGCGACCGCGCTCACCGAAGCGGTGGTCGACCGCGCCCTTGGGCAGGTGACGCGGATGCCAGTGCAGCGCTATCCGCTGCCTCCCCTGGTGCGCAGGGCGTGGGCGCTTCGCAACATCGTCGCGTTGCGGGACGGGCTGTACGTCGCCTGCGCCGAAGCTCTCGACGCCGGCCTGCTGACCCTTGACGGCAAGCTGGCCCGCAGTGCCCCCGTTCCGGTGCAGGTGATCAGTTCGGCGTCGTGATCTCCTCACGGCCGGGTCGGAGTCAGCCGGTGCGAGCCACGACAACGTCGCAGAGCATCTCCAAGGCCGCACGCGCGGGGACGTCGGGCAGCGGCGCCAGCACCTCACGTGCCTCCTCCGCCCAGTGCCGCAGGTCGGCCCGCGCGGCGGCTACGCCGGGATGTGTTCGGAGCAGGTGGAGCGCCTCCGCGTGGCGGGCGTCGTCGGTGAGGTCGCCGTTGATCAGTTCGTGCAGCCGCCGGTCGGCCGGGTCCCGAGAACGCAGCGCGTGCAGCACCGGCAGCGTACGGATCCCCTCTCGCAGATCCGTCCCCGGCACCTTGCCAGACTGCGCCGTCTCGCTCGTCACGTCGAGCAGGTCGTCGGAGAGCTGGAAGGCCATGCCGATGCGGGTGCCGTAGCGGGTCAGCACGTCCACGACCGCCTCGTCGGCGCCAGCCAGCATTGCCCCGAACCGACCCGACGTCGCGATGAGCGAGGCCGTCTTGTCCTCGACCACCTGCAGGTAGTGCTCGATCGGGTCGTGACCGGACCCCGGGCCGGTCGTCTCGCGGAGCTGGCCGGTCACCAGCCGCTCGAACGTGCGCGCCTGGATGCGCACCGCCTCGGGACCGAGGTCGGCGAGGATGTCCGACGCCCGCGCGAAGAGGAAGTCGCCAGTGAGGATCGCGACCGTGTTGGTCCAGCGGGTGTTGGCGCTCGGCGTACCGCGGCGCAGCGCAGCCTCGTCCATGACGTCGTCGTGATAGAGCGTCGCCAGGTGGGTCAGCTCGACGACGACAGCCGCCGGTACGACGCCTGGGGCGTTCGGGTCACCGAACTGCGCCGCTAGCAGGACAAGCATGGGGCGGAACCTCTTCCCGCCCGCGTCGACCAGGTGGCGGGAGGTCTCCGTGACGAACGGATAGTCGCTCTTCACCGCGTCGCGCAGTCGCTGCTCCACCGCATCCAGGCCGACGCGCACCTCCGCCTCCAACCCTGGGTCGGGGAACGGCGAGGCGAGCGGTCCAGCGGTCATGACGTCCACGGTAGCCGCGATGATTGACAGCCGGTTGCCTTATCGTCCGACGGTTCAGGTGGAGCTAGCAGAGCGGCGTGGCTGTCGGACGAGCGACGTCGTCATGAAGTCGGAGCATTTGCCGCGGCGACCGCTTCCGGCAGCCCTTGCGGCAGGGCTCGACCTGGTGGCGGCGTACGTGCAAGCTCGTAGTCGTCCTCACCCGTCACGGCCCGACCAGGGCCGCCCCAGCCACGAGGAGCACCACCGCCGTGGCAGCCCCCACCACCGCACGGCGGCCCGATGCCGAAAGAAGACGTCCGCTCGCCAAGATCTTGGAAACTTCTCCGTCTCTGCGACGGATTAGTTTCCAAGATCTTCGCGGGAGAGGGGCGATCTTCGCGGGGAGCGGCCGGCCCCTAGGACCGCCTCCATATCCCCTCTACGCCCTGCACAGAGAGTTTGGTTGGGTCACCGCACCACATCCACGCCCGCCTCCCACCTTCGAGTGAAGGGACCCTTCATCCAATAGGTTCGAGTGAAGGGTCCCTTCACTCGAACGCCGGGGAGGCGGGACGGAAGCGGACGGGGGGAACAGAGGGGACGGAACGGAAGGGGCGGGGAGGACGGAAGGAGAGGCAGGGAGCGGGAGGAACCGGGGTCAGCGGACGAAGACGCCGGCTTGCTCGGCGAGGTCGAGCAGGGGCTGCGGCAGCACCCCGAGGATCACGGTCACCGCCGCGCCGAGGGCGACCACCGAGGTCGTCAGCGCGCTGGGTACGGCGACCGTCGGCCCGTCCGGCGCCGGTTCGGCGAAGAACATGAGCACGATCACGCGGACGTAGAAGAACGCCGCGATCGCGCTGGCCACCACTCCGACGATGACCAGCGGCGTGGCCCCACCATCGATGGCGGCCAGGAAGACGGCGTACTTGCCGGTGAAACCACTAGTCAGCGGGATCCCGGCGAGCGCCAGCAGGAACAGCGCGAAGACTCCGGCAACCAGCGGGGAGCGCTTGCCCAACCCCGCCCACTGCTGCAGCTGGGTGGCCTCCCCACCGGCGTCACGCACCAGCGTGATCACGGCGAACGCCCCCAGGGTCATGAATCCGTACGCCGCAAGGTAGAACAGCGTCCCGGACAGGCCCGCCGGGCTGGTTGCCACCACGCCGGTCAGCAGGAAGCCGGCGTGCGCGATCGAGGAGTAGGCGAGCAGCCGCTTGACGTCGGTCTGCGTCACCGCCACTACCGAACCGACGAGCATGGTGATGATGGCGACCGCCCACATCATCGGCCGCCAGTCCCACCGCAGACCTTCCAGCGCGACGTAGAACACCCGCAGCAGCGCCCCAAAGGCGGCCACCTTGGTGCAGGCGGCCATGAAGCCGGTCACCGGAGTCGGCGCCCCCTGGTAGCTGTCCGGGGTCCAGCTGTGGAACGGTACGGCGCTGATCTTGAACAGCAGGCCCATGGCGAGCAGCGCCGTCCCGACGAGCAGCAGCGCATCGTTGCCGACCTCGGCGGCGACCGCGTCGGCGATGCCGCCGAGATTCACCGTGCCCGCGTAGCCGTACAGCAGCGCCATGCCGTAGAGGAAGAACGCGGAGGAGAAGGCGCCCAGCAGGAAGTACTTCAGCGCGGCTTCCTGCGACAGCAGCCGCCGCCGCCGGGCCAACCCGCACAGCAGGTACAGCGGTAGGGACAACACTTCCAACGCGACGAACATGGTCAGCAGGTCACCGGCGGCGGGGAACAGCAGCATGCCGCCGACGGCGAACATGGTGAGCGGGAAGACCTCCGTCTGCCTGATCCCGACCGCCGCCGCCTGCCGCTCCGCGGAGCTGCCGGGCAGCGCGGACGCTTGCGCGGCGAAGGCGCCGCCGCCCATGGCAGCGGAACGCTCCGCCATGAGCAGCACGCCACCCACCGAGAGCAGCAGGATCGTCCCCTGCAGGAACAGCGTCGGCCCGTCGACGGCGAGTGCCCCCTCGGCGGCGATCACCGGGTCCCCCGCGAGCAGTACGACGACGACGAACGCGACCAGCAGCCCGGCCACCGCGAGCGGCAGATGGACGAGGTCGCGTACCCGGCGTGGGGCGAACGACTCGACGAGCACCCCGACGATCGCCGTACCGAAGACGATGAGCAGCGGGGCGAGCTTGGCGTAGTCCAGCTGCGGGGCCTGAATCTGGGCCTGGACCTGGGCCTGAATCTGGGCCTGGACCTGGGCCTGGATCTGGACCGGGATCTGGACCGGGATCTGGACCGGGATCTGGAAGAGCTCCACCGGCATCACTCGCCCCCCCCCGACGTCGCGCTGTCCGCCGCTTCCGCGCTCACCGGAACCGTCGGCTGCGGGTCCTGCCGGCCGGCGTCCTGCATCGTGCGCTGGATGGCCGGCTCGATCACGTCGAGCACCGGCTTGGGGTAGACCCCGAGCCCGATGAGCAGCGCGATCAGCGGCGCCACCACCCACGCCTCGCGGAAGTTCAGGTCGCTGGTCTTCTCCATGCCCGCGGCCACCGCACCGGTCATCGTGCGCTGGTACATCAGCAGGATGTAGACCGACGCCAGGATGATGCCGAGGGTCGCCAGCACCGCGGCGACCTGGTAGCGCACAAAGGTGCCAACCAGGACGAGGAACTCACTCACGAAGGTGGCCAGCCCCGGCAGGGCGAGGCTGGACAGACCGGCGATCAGGAACGTCCCGGCGAGCCACGGCGCCACACTCTGTACGCCGCTGAAGTCAGGGATCAGGGTGGAGCGACGGCGCGCGACCAGGAAGCCGGCGATGACGAACAGCGCGCCGGTGGAGATGCCGTGGTTGACCATGTAGAGCGTCGACCCGGTGCCGGCGAGTGTCGTCATCGCGAAGACGCCGAGCGCGATGAACCCGAAGTGCGACACCGACGTGTAGGCGATGAGCCGCTTCATGTCCGTCTGGCCGATGGCCAGCAGCGCGCCGTACAGGATGCCGATGACCGCCAGGGCGATGACGTACGGGGTGAAGAACCGCGACGCGTCGGGGAACAGCGGCAGCAGGTAGCGCAGCATCCCGAAGGTGCCGACTTTGTCGAGCACGCCCACCAGCAGCACCGCGCTGCCCGGTGTCGCCTGGGCGGCCGCGTCGGGCAGCCAGGTGTGCACTGGCCACAGCGGGGCCTTGATGGCGAAGGCGGCGAAGAACCCGAGGAACAGCGCCTTCTCGACGCCCGGTGAGATGTCGAGACCGAGCAGCTGCTCGAACGCGAACGTGCCGGTGTCACCGGGCAGCTGGTCGTTGCCGACGACGTAGAGCCCGATGACGGCGGCGAGCATGAGCAGTCCGCCGACCAGGCTGTAGAGCAGGAACTTCACCGCCGCGTAGGACCGCTTCGGGCCACCGAAGCTCCCGATGAGGAAGTACATCGGGATGAGGATCGCCTCGAAGAACACGTAGAAGAGGAAGACGTCGGTGGCTGCGAACACGCCGATCATGAAGGTCTCGAGGACGAGCATCAGCGCGAAGTAGGTCTTGACGCTGCGCCGCGGCGCGCCCTCGACGGGGTCGGCGTCGTGCCAGGCAGCCAGGATGACGATGGGTACGAGCACCGCCGACAGCGCGATGAGCACCAACGCGATGCCGTCGACGCCGACGGCGTACTGCACCCCGAACCGCGGGATCCACTCGTAGGTCTCCACGAACTGGAACCGCGGCCCGTCCGCCGCGAAGCCCAGCGACATCACGATCGTCATGGCGAGCACGACCAGCGAGGTGACCAGCGCCACCAGCTTCACCATGCGATCCCGCACGAACGGCAGGAACAGCAGCACCGCACCGATAAGCGGTACGACGCCGAGAGCGCTGAGCCAGGGGAAGGTCGCCACCTACAACCTCACCAGCAGCAGGGCGGCAACGATGAGGACGGCGCCGCCGAGCATGGACAGGGCGTAGGAGCGCACGAATCCGGTCTGCAGCCGACGTACCCGACCGGAGCCGGCGCCGACGAGCGCCGCCACCCCGTTGACCGCACCGTCGATGCCGCGTACGTCGAAGAAGCCGAGTGCCCGGGTGAGGCGGCCCCCCGGGCGCATGAAGACGGCCTCGTTGAAGGCGTCCCCGTACAGGTCCTGCCGCGCGGCGACGGTGAGGGGGGACGCCGCCGGTGCGTACGCCGGTACCCGGCGCCGGCCGTACTGCCGGAAGGCGAGCAGCACACCTGCGCCGACGACGACGAGCGTCATCAGGCTGAACGCCCACACCGGCAGGAACAGCTCGTGTTCCTCGTGGCCGACGACCGGCTCCAGCCAGCGCACGATCCCGTCGTTCCAGGCCAACGCGCCGCCCACCACGGACAGGCCGCCGAGTGCCATCAGCGGGACCGTCATGGACAGCGGCGACTCGTGCGGATGGACACCCTCGGCCCAGCGCCGCTCGCCGAAGAACGTCATGAGGATGACGCGGGTCATGTAAAAGGCGGTGATGCCGGCGCCGAGCAGCGCGACGATTCCGGTGACCGTGTTCTCGGCGAACGCCGCCTCGATGATCTTGTCCTTGGACCAGAAGCCGGCGAAGGGGAAGACGCCGATGATCGCCAGGTACCCCAGGATGAACGTGGCGTAGGTGATCCCCATGGCCGCGCGCAGCCCGCCGTAGCGACGCATGTTGACCTCGTCGTGCATGCCGTGCATGACCGAGCCGGCCCCGAGGAAGAGCCCGGCCTTGAAGAACCCGTGGGTGAGCAGGTGGAAGATGGCGAAGGCGTAACCCGCCGGGCCGAGCCCGGCGGCGAGCATCATGTATCCGATCTGGCTCATGGTCGATCCGGCCAGCGCCTTTTTGATGTCGTCCTTCGCGCAGCCGATCACCGCCCCGAAGAGCAGCGTCACCGCCCCGACCGCCACCACCGCCACCTGAGCCACCGGGGCCGCGTCGAAGATGGCGTTGGAACGGACCACCAGGTAGACGCCGGCGGTGACCATCGTCGCAGCGTGGATCAGTGCGGAGACCGGGGTCGGGCCCTCCATGGCATCCAGCAGCCACGACTGCAGCGGGAACTGCGCCGACTTGCCGCAGGCGGCGAGCAAGAGCAGCAGCCCCAGCACGCTCAGCGTCGTCTCGCTGGCCTGCTCCGCACCGGCGAAGACCGCGGCAAAGGAGGTCGCGCCGAAGGTGGCGAACATGAGCATGATGGCCAGCGACATCCCGAAGTCGCCGACCCGGTTGACGACGAACGCCTTCTTCGCCGCCGTGGCCGCGGTGGGCTTGTACTGCCAGAAACCGATGAGCAGGTACGACGCCAGCCCCACGCCCTCCCAGCCGACGTACAGTACGAGGTAGTTGTCGGCGAGGACCAGCAGCAGCATCGCCGCGACGAACAGGTTGAGGTAGCCGAAGAACCGCCGCCGCTGCGGGTCGTTCTCCATGTAGCCGATCGAGTAGAGGTGGATCAGCGACCCGACCCCGGTGATGAGCAGCACGAAGCACATCGACAGCGGGTCGAGGAGCAGTCCTACGTCGACGTCGAACCCGCCGACCGGGACCCAACTGAACAGTTGCGTGCTGACCGCGCGCTGCTCGGCGTCGCGCCCCAGCAGGGCGAAGAACTGTACGGCGGCCAGCAGGAAGGCGAGCGCCGGAGTTGCGACCCCCAGCAGATGGCCCCAGTGATCGGTACGCCGCCCGCCGAGGAGCAGCACTGCGGCGCCGAGTAGCGGCAACGCGATGACCAGCCAGCTGAGGGACAGCACTCCCCCGGCCGCGGTGACCTCCTGCGCAAGCAGCGTCGGGTCCATGCGGGCTCAGTACTTCAGCAGACTGGCGTCGTCGACCGATGCCGAGCGGCGAGTGCGGAAGATGGTCACGATGATCGCCAACCCGATGACGACCTCTGCGGCGGCGACGACCATGACGAAGAACGCGATGATCTGCCCGTCGAGGTTGCCGTTCATCCGGGCGAAGGCCACAAAGGCGAGGTTGGTGGCATTGAGCATGAGCTCGATGCACATGAACACCACGATCGCGTTGCGGCGCAGCAGCACCCCGGCCGCGCCGATGGTGAACAGCAACGCCGACAGGTAGACGTAGTTGGCCGGGTTCACGCGGTGGGTCCCTTGCCGAGCTGGCTGCTGGTGTAGTCGGGCTCCGGCTCGCCGGGCCGCGGGCCGGGGGGAAGGGCGGGGTCGGTGGGGCGCACCATCCCCGGTCCGCGCAGCTTGGGTGAGACCGACAGCTCCGCCGGCGTCCCGTCGGGCAGCAGCGCGAGGGTGTCGACGGCGTTGTGTCGGGCGTACACCCCCGGACCGGGAAGTGGCGCCGCATAGCCGGAGCGCACCCGCTGCTCGGCCCGCTCCCGCTGGGTGGGGCGGTGCTCGAACCGCTCCCGGTGGGTGAGCACCATCGCGCCGAGCGCGGCAGTGATCAGCAGCGCTCCGGTCACCTCGAAGGCGAGCACGTAGCGGTCGAACAGCAGCCCGGCGACCCCTTCGACGTTGCCGTTGGCGTTGGCCCGATCGAGCCCCACGAAGTCACCGGTAAGCGCCTGCCCGAGACTAAAGACGAGCAAGACGGCGAAGCCGATCGCGGCCAACGCACCGAGCACCCGCTGGCCGCGCAGCGTCTCGACGAGGGAGTCCGAGGCGTCGACCCCCACGAGCATGAGGACGAAGAGGAACAGCATCATGATCGCGCCGGTGTAGACGACGACTTGTACGACGCCGAGGAAGGGGGCGTCCTGAGTGATGTAGAAGATCGCCAGGCAGATCATGGTGAACGCCAGCAGCAGCGCACTGTGCACTGCCTTGCGAGTCAGGACGACGCCCAGCGCGGCGAGCACCGCCAGTGGAGCGAGCACCCAGAAGACGACCGCCTCGCCGGTCGAGGTCTCGGCGGCCAGCAGCGTCGCCGCGCCGGTCATCGCCGCTCCTCCGGCGCACCGGCGGGATCCGGCTCGGCGGAGACGGTCATCGCGGTGGTGACCCGTCCCTGGTAGTAGTCGTCCCCGGTGAAGCCGGCCGGCATCGGATGCGGCGGCGCCGCCTGCCCGGGCAGCAGCGGAGCGAGCAGCTTGTCCTTGGTGAAGATCAGGTCGGCCCGGTTGTCGTCGGCGAGCTCGTAATCGTTGGTCATGGTCAGCGCCCGGGTGGGGCATGCCTCGATGCACAGCCCGCAGAAGATGCACCGCAGGTAGTTGATCTGGTAGACGCTGCCGTAGCGCTCACCCGGCGAGAAGCGCTCGGCGGCGGTGTTGTCCGCGCCTTCGACGTAGATGGCGTCGGCGGGGCAGGCCCAGGCGCACAACTCGCACCCGATGCACTTCTCCAGCCCGTCGGGATGACGGTTGAGCACGTGCCGACCGTGGAATCGCGGCGCTGTCGGCTTCTTCTGCTCCGGGTAGAGCTCGGTGTTGACCTTCTTGAACATCGTCCCGAAGGTCACCGCGAACCCCTTGACGGGGTCGAAGAAGTCAGGCACGGGAATCCTCCTGGCTCCGCGACCGGGGTGCGGGGACCTGCTGCCCAGGCATCGGCGGGACAGGGTAGCCCCCGGCCATGGGGTCGAAGTCCGTGGGATCGTCCGCATCCGCGGCGGTGCCCTCACCGTCGCCCACCTGCCGGTCCCGCCGCCGCGCGGCCATCATGTCGAAGAGGAAACTAAGCACCGCGAACACGAGGATCGCGGCGGCGATGTAGATGACGATGGTTCGCACGTCGACGTCGCTGTTGCGCAGCCCTTGAATGGTGGCGACCATCACGATCCACACCAGCGAGGCGGGGATCAGCACCTTCCACCCGAGCTTCATGAACTGGTCGTAGCGGAACCGCGGCAGGGTGCCGCGCAGCCAGATGAACATGAAGATGAAGA
>JBBSMJ010000033.1:0-8976 GCA_038233235.1 Actinomycetes bacterium
GAACCGAAGGTCGCTCACGATCCAGCTCACCCCCTGCGCTTGGTTCCCGTTGGCCCATTCTGACCCCGCACTCTCAACATGTACGGCACAGGGCCGACAGTAAGGGTGTTCTGCCTGGTCAAGCGGGACGTCAGGCCTGCGCGTCGTGGCGGCAGGTCGCACTGGGTTACTCGTGCCGGTGGCCGGCGCCTGTGGCCGGACGTCGGATGGCGTAGGCCAGGATGACCCGGTGGTGACGCAGCGGAGCACGGGGGGATCAGCGGCTCCGGCCGGTCCGGCCCCCGCCGACCGGCCCCCCGCAGGGGACGTGCTGCTCATGGCGGTGGCGGTGCTCGCCGTCTCCACGTCCGGTCCGATGATCGCGGCCGCGGCAGCGCCGGCGTTGGCCATCGCGTTCTGGCGAAACGCGTTCGGGACGGTCGCGGTGGCCCCGGTCGCGCTCGCCCGGCACTGGGCGGAGCTCGCCGCGCTCTCCCGGCGCGAGTGGCGGCTCGCCGGCGTGGCGGGAGTCCTGCTGGCCGCGCACTTCGCCACCTGGGTGCCCAGCATCTCCTTCACCACCGTTGCCTCGTCGACGGCCCTGGTGTGCGCGCAGCCGGTGTGGGCGGCGCTCATCGCCCGGTTCACCGGCCACACCGTGCCCCTGCGGGCCTGGGTGGGGATCGCGGTGGCTGTGGCCGGGGTGCTGCTGCTGACCGGTGTCGACCTGGCCGTGTCACCGCGGGCGCTGTGGGGTGACCTGCTCGCCCTCGTCGGCGGGGCGTTCGCGGCGGCGTACATGGCCATCGGCAGCGAGGTACGCCGCAGCGTCGGCACCACGTCGTACACCACAATCTGCTACGGCACCTGCGCGCTGGTGCTGCTCGCCGTGTGCGTGGTGTCCGGCCAGCCCCTCACGGGCTACGACGGCCGGACGTGGCTGCTGCTGCTCGCGCTCACGGTCGGGCCGCAGTTGCTCGGCCACTCGGTGCTCAACCGGGTGCTGCGGACCACCAGCGCGACCGTTGTCGCCTTGGCGATCCTGTTCGAGGTGCCCGGGGCGGCGCTCATCGCGGCGGTCTGGCTCGATCAGATCCCTCCGGCCGCCGCGGTGCCGGCGCTGGCGTTGCTACTGCTCGGTATCGGACTCGTCATCAGTAGTCGCGGGCGCGGTACGCCGCCGTCCGTGCCGGTGGAGTGATCCAGGTGAGCGTTCCGACGAGCCACCCGTCGCGCCCACTGCGGGCGCGGCGCTCCACGCTCGCAGTCCCGGCGAGTAGCGACCGCATGATCGAGAAGGCGCAGTCGCTGCCTGCCGACGAGGTGTTCCTCGACCTGGAGGATGCGGTCGCCCCGGACGTCAAGGAGACTGCGCGCCGCACCGCGGCCACTGCTCTCATCGAGGGGGACTGGCGGGGCAAGACGCGGGTCGTCCGCATCAACGACGCCACGACGGCGTGGGCGTACCGCGACGTGGTCGAGATCGTCGAGAAGGCTGGCGTGCACCTCGATTGCCTGCTGCTACCCAAGGTCACCGCTCCCGCCCATGTGCAGTGGCTGGACCTGCTGCTCGGCCAGGTGGAGCGGGCGACTGGGCTGGAGTTCGGCCGCATCGGTATCGAAGCCCAGATCGAGGATGCAGCCGGGCTGCTGCACGTCGAGGCGATCGCTGCGGCGTCACCGCGGCTGGAGGCCCTGGTGTTCGGCCCGGCCGACTTCATGGCCAGCCTCGCCATGCCGTCGCTCGCGGTCGGTGGACTGCACCCCGACTATCCCGGCGACAGCTACCACTACGCGCTGGTTCGCATCATCGTCGCCGCTCGGGCCCACGGTCTGCAGGCGGTGGACGGGCCGTGGCTGGCCGTCCGCGACGTGGACGGCTTCCGCGCGGCCGCCCGCCGATCGCGCGCGCTCGGCTACGACGGCAAGTGGGTGGTGCACCCCGGGCAGTTGGACGCGGCGAACGAAACCTATGCGCCGACGCAGGAGGAGTACGACAATGCGGAGCGCATCCTCGACGCCTACGCACACGCCCTCTCCGCCGCGGGCGGCCGCCGCGGCGCGGTCCTGCTCGGCGCGGAGATGGTCGACGAAGCGTCGCGCAAGATGGCGTTGGTAATCGCGGCGCGGGGACGGGCGGCGGGGTTGCGCCGTACGCCGCAAGACTGAGCGCAGGAGAACGGAGGGATCGGCCATGTCGAGCAGTGGGCTGCCGGGACGAGGATCGCGCGGGCGGCGGGGGGAAGTGTCGCGGGACGTCTCGGCGCTGGAGGGTAGTCGGGTCGTCGTCAGCTACCCGACGTACGCCGAGGCGCAGCGCGCCGTCGACGGGTTGTCCGATCGGGAGTTTGCCGTGCAGCACGTGACCATCGTGGGGAGCGACTTGCGCCTGGTCGAGCGGGTGACCGGCCGGCTGACGTACGGCCGGGTCGCGCTGGCCGGCGCGGCGAGCGGCGCGTGGTTCGGGCTGCTGTTCGGATTGCTCTTCACCCTGCTGAGCGAGGACCCCGCCTCGGGGCTGCTTCTCGGGGCGCTGCTGATCGGCGCGGGTGGTGGGGCGCTGTTCGGCATCGTGGCCTACGCCGCCACCGGCGGGCGGCGCGACTTCTCCTCGCGCAGTGCGCTGGCGGCGGGCCGGTACGACGTCATGGTGCGCGCCGAGCATGCCGACGAGGCGGAGCGCTTGATCGGCCAGCTCGGCTGAGCGTGCTGGCGACGGCCGACCGGGAGCGGCTGGCGCGGCACTTCCGCCGCCAGGCCGACGCCTGCGAGCAGTTGGGCTCGCCGTTGTACGCCGGCCTCATGCGGCACGCCGCGGACGACGCCGGACGCGGTGGGGTGGTCGCCCGCGTCTGCGCCGGCTACGAGCAGGACCCGCCGGAACGGGTGCTCGCGCTGCGAGTGTTCGGTGCGGTGCACCGGCTGGTGCTCGCCGGATCGGCGCCGGAGCTGGCCGAGCACTATCCGAGTGCGGGAGTCGCCAGTACGGGGCCGGCCGTCGATTCGGCGTGGCCGGCGTTCCAGGCGGCTTTGGGGGCCTACGGGGCGGAGATCCGGCGGGAGCTGCCCAGCCCACCGCAGACCAACGAGGTGGGCCGGGCGGCGCCCCTGGTCGGTGGGCTGTTGCGGCTGGTCGAGCAGGTCGGTGGCCTCCCGGTCCGGCTGTACGAGATCGGGGCCAGCGCCGGACTCAACCTGCGGGCCGACCACTTTCGGTTCGAGTTGCCCGAGGGGGCCGGGTGGGGACCGGCGGACTCGCCGGTGGTGCTTCGGGATCCGTGGCGCGGTCGGTGGCCGCAGCTCGACGCGCGGCTGCATGTCGTCGAGCGGCAGGGCTGCGACCCGGCCCCGGTGGATCCGACGACCCCGGAAGGGTGGCGTTGGCTGGCCGGCTGGGTGTGGCCCGACGACGTCCGCCGACTGGAGCGGCTGTCCGCGGCCGTGGAGGTTGCTCGCGTCGTGCCGGCCACCGTCGTCGCCGCCCCAGCCGAGGACTACCTCGCCGGCGTGGCGCCGCGTGCGGGGCATCTCACGGTGGTCTGGCACTCGGTCATGTGGCAGTACCTCGACTCGGCGCAACAGGAGGCGGTGACGAGCCACCTCGGCCGGGCCGGCCGGTCGGCCGGCCGCGATGCGCCGTTCGCGCACCTGTCCATGGAGCCGCACGCGGCGCCGGACGGCTCCACGGAGTTCGCCGTCTCTGCGCGGCTGTGGCCGGGTGGTTACGAGCGCGTGCTGGGCCACGCCGCCGCCCACGGCGTACCGGTGACCTGGCAGCGCTAGGGCTGCGTGGTCGAGGCGCCCAATGTGACACCACGACGGTTGGTTGCCGCGCCCGAACACACCGTGTGGACACTGCTGACCAGCTCACCTCGGGCTAGACATGGGCTAGGCCACTTGCTAGGCAAGTGTCGTCACCAGTGACGACATCTGCCTAACAAGTCAGCCGCTCGGTGTCGGCGCGGCCACGAAGATGCAGAACGGGTGTCCCGCCAGGTCGGCGTACACGCGGAGCGGCTCCTCGGGGTCCGCCGACCGGTCGAGGAGCAGCCGGGCGCCGAGAGCGAGAGCGCGCGGATGCTGCGCGTCAAGGGCCGTCGTCGTCGGCACCGTCAGGTCCAGGTGCAGCATCTGTGGGTGGGTGCCGTCCGGCCACGTCGACTCCGGCTGCCCTGCCACCTGCTGGAACGCCAGCTGCGCGCCGGTGGCGTTTCGCAGCACCAGCCAGTCCGATCCCGCCGGGTCCGGTTCTCCCGGGGGCGGTGGCTCGTCCCCCGAGCGGTAGTGCAGCCCGAGCAACTCCCGGTAGAACTCGGCCAGGGCTCGTGCGTCGGGGCAGTCCAGGACCACCTGTGCCACCGTCGGGTAAGTCGTCTCGGTGTCCGTGGCGTCACCTCCGGTGGCACGTTCGGCGCTGACCTCGTACACCTTCTCCAACCCGTCCTCGTCGTCCCATTGCTCGCCGACCTCGACGAACCCGTACTGCGAAACCAGCCGGTGCGAGGCAACGTTGTCAGGTCGGATGGAGGCACGCACCATCCGTACGTCGGGCTCGCGTACCGCACGGTCGAGCAGCGACTCCAAGGCCGCCCGGGCGTAGCCCTGACCGCGGTGGACCGGGTCGACGGCGTAGCCCACTTCGACCATCCCGGCCGCGTCGGGGGGCCCGTGGTAGCCGGCGCGTCCGACGGCCACCTGTCGCTCGACATCCCAGATGACGCCGGTGACCCAGTCTGCGCTTACCGGGGTCGCCTGGACCTGCTGGCTGCGCATCAGCCAGGTGCTCCTCGACTCGTCGGCGACGAAGTACGGCGACAACGTGACGGGGGCGGCTCGGTTAGCCGCGTCGAGGTCGCCGTCCGCAAGAGCCCGCAGCGCAGCCGCGTTCAGTCGCACGAGCTCGACGGACTTGGGCTTCCTTCGCGCGGCGCTCGGCGATGGGTCGTGATCGCTCACCCAGCCGATACTCGCAAAGTCAGGGCTGGCCCAGCCACCACTTTTCCCCCTGCCAGCGCCGCCTCCCGCCCCCCCGTCCCCTGCCCCCGCCCTCAACTGAGTGAAGGGACCCTTCATCCAATAGGTTCGTATGAAGGGACCCTTCACTCGAAAGTCCGCTGGGCCGTGGGGCCGAGTCGACTAGCCCCCGGCCATCGCGCCGACGACGAGCAGCGGCTCGACACCCGCCGTTACCGGATCGGGCAACGGCGTGTCCGGCGGCTCGTGGGAGAGGTCCTCGCCGCAGGCGAAAAAGCGGACGAAGGCCCGCCGCCGTTGCGAATCGTGGTCGCGAATCGTGCCCCGCAACATCGGGTAGCGCGCCTCGAGCGCGTCGAGCACCGAGCACATGGTGACCTCACCGTCGACGTCGAGCCTCACCTCGCCATCGACGCGCGCGAGCGTACGCAGATGCGCCGGCAGCACGACGCGGATCACGGCAGCGTTTGCGCTTCGACAGACAGCACCGGCGGTAGGTCGCGTACGACGGCTGTCCAGGTGTCCCCCGCGTCGGCAGACGCGTAGATCTGGCCACCGGTCGTACCGACGTAGACGCCGCACGGGTCGAGGGAGTCGACGCTCGACGCATCCCGCAGCACGTTGACGTAGCAGTCGCGCTGCGGCAGCCCGTCGGTGAGCGCCTCCCACTCGTTGCCGCCGGTCCGGCTGCGGTACACCCGCAACCTCCCGTCCGGCGGGAAGTGCTCCGAGTCACTCTTGATCGGTACGACGTAGATCGTGTCCGGTTCGTGCGGGTGCACCTCGATCGGGAAGCCGAAGTCGCTCGGCAGGTCTCCACTGACCTCGTGCCAGGACTCCCCGGCGTCGTCACTGCGCATGACGTCCCAGTGCTTCTGCATGAACAACACCTCGGGCCGCGCCGGGTGCATCGCTATCCGATGCACGCAGTGGCCAACTTCCGCGTCCTCGTCCGGAATGCCGCCGGAGCGCAGCCCGCGGTTGATCGGCCGCCACGTCGCGCCGGTGTCGTCGCTGCGGAATGCGCCAGCCGCGGAGATGGCGACGTACATCCGGGTTTCGTCCTTCGGGTCGAGCAGGATCGTGTGCAGGCACATGCCGCCGGCACCCGGCTGCCACGACGGCCCGCTGCCGTGCTTGCGCAGGCCGGAGAGTTCCGTCCACTCCCGCCCGCCGTCGACCGAGCGGAACAACGCAGCGTCCTCTACCCCGGCGTAGACGGTGTCCGGATCAGTGAGCGACGGTTCGAGGTGCCACACGCGGGCGAACTCCCACGGGTGGGGCGTGCCGTCGTACCACTGGTGCGTACCCGGGACGCCGTCGTACGCGAACTCGTTGCCGACTGGCTCCCACGTCGTGCCGCCGTCATCGGAGCGCTGGATGAGCTGCCCAAACCACCCGTTCGACTGGGACGCGTAGATCCGGTTCAAATCCACCGGAGAGCCCTTGAGGTGGTAGAGCTCCCAGCCGGCGAAGTGGGGGCCGGCAACCTCCCAACGCTCGCGAGTGCCGTCCGAGGTCAGGACGAACGCTCCCTTGCGCGTTCCCACCAGCAGCCGTACACCGCTCATTGTCGCCGCCTCCCAATCTTCGACACCGTTGCCTCCACCTCTTGCGACGACGGGGCGGACACAATCTCATCGGTGACGACGCCTCAGCAACGTGTCCCCGCTGTCGGCCTGACACGATGCCAGGGTGCCCACCCTCGAGCTGCCGAGCAAGCTTCGACAGCTGGTCGGAGACGACGACGGCGCCGAAGCGTCGCACCGCCGTGCGTGGTTGGCGGAGCTACCGTGAACGTGCGCGACGAGCGCCCGGGTGACGAATCCGCCGTACGAGAGCTTCACGTCACAGCGTTCGCCGGTGACCACGGCCGGGTGGTCGCTGGGCTCGTGGACGTGCTGCGCCGGTCCGTGACGCCGCAGGACGGCCTGTCCCTTGTCGCAGAGCGGGCCGGCCAGATCGTGGGTCACGTCATGTTCACGCGCAGCCTGCTCGACGCCCCGCGCCGGCTGGTCGACGTCCAGGTGCTGAGTCCGGTGGCCGTGGCGCCCGCACAACAGCGGCAAGGCATCGGCTCGGCACTGATCTGGCGCGGTCTGCACACCATGGCCGAGCGGTCGGTGCCGGTTGTCTTCGTCGAAGGACCCCCCGGCTACTACTCCCGCTTCGGTTTTGTGCCTGGGGGGGAGCACGGGTTTTGCAAGCCCTCGCTGCGGATTCCCGATGCCGCCTTCCAGGCCGTGCTGCTCCCGGCGTACGAGCCGTGGATGTCAGGGACCCTGGTGTACGCCGAGACGTTCTGGCAGCACGACGCCGTCGGGCTGCGCGACCCGGACGCGTGACCCGCGCCGCGTAAATACGTGGACCGTGCGGCGCCGGACGCGGCAGAGTGGCAGCCGTGGACCTTCGCATCCAGTGCTTGTGCATCGACACCGGTGACCCGGCGCGGTTGGCGGCCTTCTGGCAGGCGGCGCTCGGCTGGCGCAAGACCCACGAGCGTGACGACGAGGTGGTGCTCGAACCGCCGGCCGGGAGCCCGGAAGACGGGGTCGTGCCCGACCTGCTCTTCCTCCGCGTGCCTGAGGAAAAGGCCGGCAAGAACCGGCTCCACCTCGATCTGCGCCCAGCGGACCAGGCTGCCGAGGTGGCGCGGCTCGAAGCACTGGGCGCTCGCCGGAGCGACGTGGGGCAGGGCCCGGACGTCAGCTGGGTCGTCATGGCCGACCCGGACGGCAACGAGTTCTGCATCCTGCGCCCCTTGACCGTCCAGGAGCTCGCCGAAGGCTGACCACGGTTGCCGGTCAGAAGCGGCCGGCGCGCGGAACGCCTACCGGTCGGAGGTGACCGCAGCGATCGTGTGCTACGGACCGGTCAACGGGAGTTCCTGTCGACGTGATTCGTCACGCCGTGGCTCATCCTCGCGCCACACCCCAGCTGATAAGTGTGTCGAGCAGCCCGGCCGACGTCGGCAGCCGCCGCAGCTGGGGATCGGTCACCCAGCGCGCGTCACTCGCGTCATCGCCGGCGCGTAGCACCCCGCCGCGTATGGCGCAGGCGTAGTCGCGGATCAGGTAGCGGACCCTGTCGGGCCGATCCCACTCCACCGTCCCCACCAGCTGCTCGACAACGACGTCGAGCCCGGTCTCTTCATGTACCTCGCGGACCAGCGCCTGCTCGTCACTCTCCCCGAGTTCTACGCGACCTCCGGGGAGTGACCAACGACCCTGTGCCGGCGGATGCGCCCGGCGTACGAGCAGAAGGCGGCCAGCCTCGTCGCGCACGACGGCGCCGACGCATGGCACGGTCCTAGCCTGGTCGTCTGTTGCGGCCACAGCTGCACGGTAGGCGATCGCTAGGCTGCAGCCGGGATGAGCTTCGACGTCAAGTTGTTCGCCGAGGTCTTCGTCACGCTCTTCGTGATCATGGACCCGCCGGGGACCATCCCGCTCTTCCTCAGCCTCACCAGTGGGCGGAGCTCCCGACTGCGTCGTCGGGCGGCCTGGCAGTCGGTGATCGTGGCGTTCGCGGTGATCACCTTGTTCGCGCTGTTCGGTCAACAGATCCTCGACTACCTCGGCATCACGCTGCCGGCCTTGCAGGCAGCGGGTGGGCTGCTGCTTCTCCTCGTCGCGCTGGAGTTGCTCACCGGTCGGAGCGACGAACCGGCGCAGACGGCTGATGTCAACGTGGCGCTCGTCCCGCTCGGTACGCCGCTGCTCGCCGGGCCGGGCGCCATCGTGGCCACGATGGTCTTCGTCCAACGCGTGGACACCACCGGCGACGCGCTGTCCGTCGCGGCAGGTGTAGTCGGCGTACACGTCGTGCTGTGGCTCACCATGCGCTTCTCCGTGGTGATCCTGCGGGTCATCCGCGACAGCGGGGTCACCCTCGTCACCCGCATCGCCGGGCTGCTGCTGTCCGCCATCGCCGTACAGCTCGTCGCCGACGCCGTGCGCGCCTTTGTCGACGGCTGAACAGCAACCGGTGTTGATCGCCCCCTGCCCTCGCGCCCTCGCGCCC
>JBBSMJ010000034.1:0-8804 GCA_038233235.1 Actinomycetes bacterium
CCGGTCTCCTCGACGTGGATCAGGGAGCGGGTCGCCGCCGGTGACGTCGCCGCGGCCGCCGACGCCCTCGCTCGACCGCACCGGGTCGAGGGCATCGTCGTCCGCGGGGACCGGCGCGGTCGCGAGCTGGGCTATCCGACGGCCAACGTGGCGGTCGACCCGGGCAGCGCCGTACCCGCCGACGGGGTCTACGTCGGCTGGCTGGTCGTCGCGGGGGAATCCCTTCCGGCCGCGATCTCCATCGGCACGAATCCCACCTTCGGCGGGGAGGAACGGCGAGTGGAGGCGTACGCGCTCGACCGCGACGACCTCGACCTGTACGACGCACGCGTTGCCGTCGACTTCGCTGCCCGGCTGCGCGACACCGAGCACTTCGACTCCGTCGACGCGCTGATCGCGCAGATGGCCGAGGACGTCGCACAGGCTCGGGTCGTGACGGCGGACTCAGCCCGCCCGTGAGCGCCAGCGCGACGGGTGATCCTTGACGCACGTGTTGTCCCGGTTTACGTTCTCGGCATCGCTGGAGTGGAGAGCGAGGCGCAGGTGCATACGACAAGGCGCACGGCGGCCGCGATGGTGACAGCCCTTGCCCTCGCCGGGCTCGGAGCTGTCGGCCTGTGGCTGGTTCCCGAAGACGACTTTGCCCCGATCACCGAAGAGCACGCTGTGGCCCTCCTCGACACGGCGATTCACCGTGCGCAGTCGCAGGGAGTCGACGACGAGTATTGCCGCCAGATCGCTGCCAGTCAGCTCTTCTGCCAATCCAAAGCGGCTGAGGCGGATAGGCAAGGTAGGTTGCCGCCACGCACGGCTCCGCAGATCGTGGCGAGCACGCCCCTGGATGCCAGTTATGGGGGCCAGCAGTGGATCCTGCGGCTGGCGGGTGACGACGGTGCCGGCAATCCGTACACCACAGACTTCGTCGTGTTGAGAGGTGAAGGGAACCGGCCGCAGACCATGGCACCAGTGTTCTGGCTCAGTCAGCTCTTCGTGTCCAACGCGACAACAGCGTCGCCGACGGAGGAGATGGCAAGCCAGTGGCGGTAGTGCCGCTAATGGCCAGCGCACCAACGCCGTCAGCTACCCGCTCGGCCGAGACCCCGCAGCCTGCTAGCCTTGGCCGCTGCGGCCGCGTGCCGTGGTGAGAAGTCCTGCCCCTGTGAGGTCGACCGGGGGCGCTCATCGTGGAAAGGGTTTCCAGAGACCGTGTCGCTCGACACCGCCGCCAAGCGGCAGATCATGACCGACTACGCCACCGTCGACGGCGACACCGGTTCGCCGGAAGTCCAGGTGGCGCTGCTGAGCCGCCGCATCAGCGAGCTCACCGAACACCTCAAGACCCACAAGCACGACCACCACAGCCGTCGCGGGCTGCTGCTGCTCGTCGGGCGCCGCCGGCGGCTGCTGAAGTATCTCGCGAAGACCGACATTTCCCGCTACCGCAGCCTGATCGAACGGCTCGGTCTGCGGCGTTAGCACCACCCCATCCGGCCAGCTCGCGACGCCTGACGAGGCGGCAGACCGGGCCGGTCCTCGGTAGTGGCCTCCGGACGGGAACCGGCCGGACGCTTCGATCGATGGCCGGCGCGACGCCGCCGAGGGCCGCGGGTAGCCACCCGCTATCCAAGGAGGAAGACTCGTGACAGATCACGAGGTCGTCACCGCCGAGGCTGTTATCGACAACGGCAGCTTCGGCACCCGCACCATCCGCTTCGAGACCGGTCGACTCGCCCGCCAATCCGGCGGCTCGGCCGTCGCCTATCTCGGCGACACCATGATCCTGTCCGCGACCACGGCGTCGCGGAACCCGAAGGACAACCTCGACTTCTTCCCCCTCACGGTGGACGTCGAGGAACGCATGTACGCCGCCGGACGCATCCCCGGCTCGTTCTTCCGTCGCGAGGGTCGGCCCAGCGAGGACGCCATCCTCACCTGCCGGCTCACTGACCGGCCGCTGCGGCCGTCGTTCGTCAAGGGTCTGCGCAACGAGGTCCAGGTCGTGGCCACGATCATGGCTCTCGATCCCGACACCCTGTACGACGTCGTGGCCATCAACGCCGCGTCCATGTCGACCCAGCTCGCCGGGCTGCCCTTCTCCGGGCCGATCGGGGCGACTCGGGTCGCCCACATCGACGGCCAGTGGGTGGGCTTCCCGACTCACTCCGAGTTGGAGAACGCCACCTTCGACATGGTGGTGGCCGGCCGCGTGCTCGACGAGGGCAACGGCGACGTGGCCATCATGATGGTCGAGGCCGAGGCGACGACCGCGACGTGGCAGCTCGTCCGCGAGGGTGCTGTCGCGCCGACCGAAGATGTCGTGGCAGAGGGCATCGAGGCGGCAAAGGGTTACATCAAGACGCTGTGCGCCGCGCAGGTCGAGTTGGCCGGAAAGGCCGCCAAGCCGACCGCCGAGTTCCCCCGCTTCCTCGACTACGAGGACGACGTCTACGACGCGGTGGCCGGGCTGGTCCGCGACGACATGGCCGAGGCGGTGACCATCGGTGCGAAGCAGGAGCGTGAGGCGGCCCTCGACAAGGTAAAGGCCAACGCCGTCGAGCAGCTGTCCGACCGGTTCGCCGGGCGCGAAAAGGAGATCAGCGGCGCGCTGCGCGGGCTGACCAAGAAGCTCGTCCGCGAGCGTGTCGTCAGCGACAGCGTGCGGATCGACGGCCGGGGCACGACCGACATCCGTCAGCTTTCCGCGGAGGTCGACATCATACCGCGGGTGCACGGCTCGGCACTGTTCGAGCGCGGCGAGACGCAGATCCTGGGCGTCACGACGCTGAACATGCTCGGTCTCGAGCAGAAGCTGGACACCCTTTCCCCGGAGAAGTCCAAGCGCTACATGCACAACTACAACATGCCGCCGTACTCCACGGGCGAGACCGGTCGCGTCGGTTCACCGAAGCGGCGCGAGATCGGTCATGGCGCGCTCGCCGAGCGGGCGATCCTGCCGGTGCTGCCCAGCCGCGAGGAGTTCCCCTACGCCATCCGGCAGGTGTCCGAGGCGCTCAGCTCCAACGGGTCCACGTCGATGGGTTCGGTGTGTGCCTCGACGATGTCGCTGCTCAACGCCGGTGTGCCGCTGCGCGCCCCGGTGGCCGGCATCGCCATGGGACTCATCCACGAAGGTGACGCCTACGTCACCCTCACCGACATCCTTGGCGCCGAAGACGCCTACGGTGACATGGACTTCAAGGTGGCCGGCACCAAGGACTTCGTGACCGCCCTGCAGCTGGACACGAAGCTCGACGGCATTCCCGCCTCGGTCCTCGGCTCGGCCCTCACGCAGGCGCGGGACGCGCGACTGGCCATCCTCGAGGTGATGACCGAAGCCATCGACGCGCCGGACGAGATGAGCCCGTACGCACCGCGCGTCATCAGCGTCAAGATCCCGGTCGACAAGATCGGCGAGGTGATCGGGCCCAAGGGCAAGATGATCAACTCGATCCAGGACGACACCGGGGCCGACATCTCCATCGAGGACGACGGCACCATCTACATCGGCGCGGTCGACGGTCAGTCGGCCGAAGCAGCGCGCGCCGCGATCAACGCCATCGCCAACCCGACGATGCCGGAAGTCGGCGAGCGCTACCTCGGCACCGTGGTCAAGACGACGACGTTCGGGGCGTTCATCTCGCTGCTGCCCGGTAAGGACGGCCTGCTGCATATCTCGAAGATGCGCCAGCTGGCCGGTGGCAAGCGGGTGGAGAACGTGGAGGACGTCGTGAAGGTGGGCGACAAGGTGCAGGTGGAGATTGCCGAGATCGACCCGCGCGGCAAGCTCTCGCTGACACCTGTCGTGGAGGGTGCCGAGGCCAGCACCCCGGCCGAGGCCAGCAGCCCGGCCAACGCCTGATCGTGGCGCGGCGGGCGGAGAGCGGGCAGACACAGCAGCCTGGTACCACGCGCACCCTGCTGGCGGGGACGGAGGGCGGCGGCAGGGTCCGTCGCACCGTCCTTTCCGGCGGGCTGCGGGTGGTCACCGAGGCTATGCCCACGGTGCGTTCGGCGACGTTCGGCGTCTGGGTGCGGGTCGGCTCGCGCGACGAGACGCCATCGTTGTCCGGGGCGTCCCACTACCTGGAACACCTGCTGTTCAAGGGAACCCGGCGTCGCGACGCGCTGGAGATCGCGGCAGTCATGGATGCCGTCGGCGGTGAGATGAACGCCTTCACCTCCAAGGAGTACACCTGTTTCTACGCCCGAGTGCTCGACACCGACCTGCCGCTCGCCGTCGACGTCGTCTGCGACATGGTGGCCGACTCGCGGTTGCGGGCCGCGGACGTCGAGGCCGAGCGCGGAGTGATCCTGGAAGAGATCGCGATGCACGACGACGATCCGGGTGACGCTGTCCACGACGTCTTCGCCGGAGAGCTGTTCGGGGACTCCCCGCTGGGACGCCCGATTCTGGGCACTGTCGAATCCATCGAAAGCATCGCCCGCACCGCGATCGCCGGCTACTACCGTCGCCGCTACCGACTGCAGGACATGGTGGTCGCTGCGGCCGGCAACATCGACCACACGCGCTTGGTTCGCCTGGTGCGCAAGGCCTTCTCCGCTGCTGCGGAGGACGCCGGTGACAATCCCCCAGCGCCCCCCCGGGTGCGGGGCAGAGCTCCGGCGAGCCGCAGCGGGGTCCGGACAGTGCACCGGCCCATCGAACAGGCCAACCTCGTCCTCGGTGTGCCCGGCTTGCCGCACACCGACGACCGCCGGTTCGCCCTCGGCGTGCTGAGCAGCGCGTTGGGCGGCGGCATGAGCTCGCGGCTGTTCCAGGAAGTGCGAGAGAAGCGCGGCTTGGCCTACTCCGTCTACAGCTACACCGCGCAGTACGCCGACACGGGGGTGTTCGGCGTCTACGCCGGCTGCCTGCCGAAGAAGGTCGACCAGGTGCTCGACATCTGCCGCGACCAGCTTGTATCCGTCGCCGACCGAGGACTCACCGACGAGGAGCTTGCCCGGGGCAAAGGCCAGCTGCGTGGTTCCCTCGTGCTGGGCTTGGAAGACAGCGGCTCGCGGATGAGCCGTATCGCCAAGGCGGAGCTGGTCTACGGCGAGTTGCTCTCCGTCGACGAAGTCCTGCGCCGGATCGAGGAGGTCACCCTCGACGACGTCCGCGCCGTCGCGGCGGCCACGCTCGGTCGGCGGCCGACTCTTGCGGTGATCGGGCCGTTCGAGGACCACGACTTCTCTGCGGCGGTCGCATGACCCTGCGCGTCGGCGTCCTCGGCGCGCGCGGGCGGATGGGGGAGCAGACCTGTCGAGCCGTCGACGACGCGGACGAGATGGAGCTCACCGCGCAGCTGAGCCGCGACGATCCATTGGAGACGCTGACCGACGCCGGAGTCGATGTCGCCGTCGACTTCACCCGACCAGGCGCCGTGCTGGCCAACGTCGAGTTCTGCGTGCGTCAAGGGATCTCGTGCGTGGTCGGCACGACCGGATTCGACGACGACCGACTGAGCGCCGTACGCCGTTGGGTCAGCGACGTTCCGGACGTGGGCGTGCTAGTTGCCCCGAACTTCTCGATCGGCGCCGTACTCATGACGCACTTCGCCGTACAAGCCGTTCGGTTCTTCGACTCCGCCGAAATTGTCGAGCTGCACCATCCGGCCAAGGCCGACGCGCCCAGCGGCACGGCGCGCCGCACCGCGCAGCTGATGGCGCTCGCTCGCGGTGAGGCCGACCTGCCTCCGTCGCCGGATGCGACCACCGCTGAGCTCGACGGCGCCCGCGGCGCCTCCGTCGATGGCATCCGGGTGCATGCCGTACGTCTGGCCGGGCTCGTCGCGCACCAGGAGGTGCTGCTCGGCGGGCACGGGGAAACCCTGACGATCCGGCATGACTCGCTCGACCGCGCGTCGTTCATGCCCGGCGTGCTGCTGGCCATCCGGGAGGTGCGCCAACGTCCCGGACTGACGGTGGGACTCGAGCCCCTGCTCGATCTCGACTGACCTGCGGTGTGGTGCTGGCGACTGGTCTCACGCATCCGTGCGCAGGTCGGTGTGCAGGCGCACCTGGTGGACCAACTCGCCCATGTCCAGGTCGCGGGTGGCGCCGTCCGGCGCCCAGCCGGCAGCAGTGAGGAACGCGCGGGTCACGTCGTCACGCGCGAGCAGCCAGGTGTGCGCGTACTGGCAGTGGCCCTCCCGCAGCGTGTCGACGACGGCAGCGAGCAGCCGCGATCCGTGACCGCGGCGTCCGGCCGCTGGCTCGACGTACAGGACGAGCAACTCGCCGTCAGCTGCGGGGTCGCGGTCCTCGTCGGTCGCTGGCGCCATGGCGGCGTAGCCGACCACCGAGCCGGCGTCGATCGCGACCAGCACCCGGTGACGGGGAGAGGGCGGGGCGGTGATCGCCGCCCGCCAGGCTGTGGCTGCCGCCTCCTTGGTGAGCGCGTCCAGCGCGTGAGGGGGCAGGATGCCGGCGTACGCCGCCCGCCACGTCGTCACGTGCACGCGAGCCAGCGCGTCCGCGTCGTCGGGCCGGGCCGGCCGGACGCTCACGTCTGCATGATCGGCCACGTCCGGATACTGCCAGCCCAGCCAGCTCGTCCGCCTGCCGGTGAGGGGCCTCCGGTGTTACATTTGTCCGCGGCCCGTGCGAATAGTTGTCACACCATGGGGATATGCTCAGGAGTGCGAGGCGACGTGACAGGAGACGGTATGGACACCGGTGCGGACAGAGATCTCGAGCGGGGTTTCGAGCAGACCGTCGAGAGCGACCAGCGGATCGAGCCGCGGGACTGGATGCCGGCCGGCTACCGCAAGACGCTCATCCGCCAGATCGCCCAGCACGCTCACTCCGAGATCATCGGCATGCAGCCGGAGGGCAACTGGATCACCCGCGCCCCATCGCTGCGGCGCAAGGCCATCCTCATGGCGAAGGTGCAGGACGAGGCGGGTCACGGGCTCTACCTGTACGGCGCCGCGGAGACGCTGGGCGCCGACCGCGAGGAACTGCTCGACCTGCTGCACGCCGGCAAGCAGAAGTACTCCAGCATCTTCAACTACCCCACGCTGACGTGGGCCGACATGGGTGCCATCGGTTGGCTCGTCGACGGGGCCGCCATCGTCAACCAGGTGCCGCTGTGCCGGTGCTCCTACGGGCCCTATGCCCGAGCGATGGTGCGCATCTGCAAGGAGGAGAGCTTCCACCAGCGGCAGGGCTTCGAGATCTTGTTGACCCTCTCTCAGGGCACCCCCGCGCAGCACGCGATGGCGCAGGACGCGATCGACCGGTGGTGGTGGCCGTCGCTGATGATGTTCGGCCCGCCCGACGACCAGTCGCCCAACTCGGCGCAGTCGATGGCATGGCGGATCAAGCGCCACAGCAACGACGACCTCCGGCAGAAGTTCGTCGACATGACGGTGCCCCAGTCCGAGGTTCTCGGGCTCACGCTTCCCGATCCGGAGATCCGGTGGAACGCCGAGCGCGGTCACTACGACTTCGGCGAGATCGACTGGACGGAGTTCTTCGCCGTACTCAAGGGCGACGGCCCCTGCAACCAGCAGCGCATGGAGACCCGAGTGCAGGCGCACGAAGAGGGGCGCTGGGTGCGCGAGGCCGCCGCGGCGTACGCCGCTAAGCACAGCGACCAGGACGAGTCCCGGGCCAGCGAGGCGGCGTGAGCGACACCGGGAGCGACCTGCAGGCCGAGGGCGGCCACGGGGCGGTGCCGACCCGCGACGTCCCTGCGACCGAGTCGATGGCTGCGGGGGCAGCGGCGGCACGGCGGGACTGGCCGCTGTGGGAGGTCTTCGTGCGCAGTCGGCGCGGCCTGTCGCACAACCACGTCGGCAGCCTGCACGCCCCGGACGCCCCGATGGCCTTGCGCAACGCGCGTGACGTCTACACCCGTCGCATGGAGGGAGTGAGCATCTGGGTGATTCCGGCGGCGTCGATCGTGGCCAGCTCACCCGACGAGAAGGACCCGTTCTTCGACCCAGCTGCCGACAAGGCCTACCGGCATCCCACCTTCTACGACATACCCGCCGAGGTTCAGCACCTGTGACTACCTCGGCTACGACCTCTCCACTGGCGACGTACGCCCTGCGGCTCGGGGACGACGCATTGGTTCTCGCGCAGCGGTTGGCTGAGTGGTCGGCGAAGGCACCCGAGCTCGAAGAGGATGTCGCGCTCACCAACATCGGTCTCGATTTGCTCGGCCAGGCGCGTGCGTTGCTGTCCTACGCCGGCGAGGTCGAAGGGAAGGGGCGGGACGAGGACTCGCTGGCCTTTCTGCGAGAGGAGCGCGACTTCCTCAACGTGCAGCTGGTGGAGCAGCCCAACGGCGACTTCGCGCAGACCATCGCACGACAACTGTTCTTCAGCAGTTGGCAGTTGGCGGTGTACGACGGACTCACTTCCTCAGCGGACGACACGATCGCCGCTGTCGCCGCCAAGGGTGTCAAGGAAGTGGCCTATCACCACGACCACGCGGTGCAGTGGACGCTGCGCCTCGGTGACGGAACATCGGAAAGTCATCAGCGCATGCAGGCCGGGCTGGATCGCATGTGGCCGTTCGTGGAGGAGCTGTTCGTCTCCGACGAGGTCGAGGCTTCGCTGACCGAGCAAGGCGTTGCGGTGGATGTGTCGACGTTGCGTACGGATTGGGAAGAAACGGTTGGCGCGGTCCTCGCGGAAGCCACCTTGGAACGCCCCGATGCCTCATGGACGGCGCGCGGTGGTCGCGACGGCATCCACAGCGAATCCTTCGGTTACCTGCTCGCCGAGATGCAGCACCTGCACCGTTCGCATCCTGGAGCGCGCTGGTGAGGGCGACGACGGTCGAGCCGACC
>JBBSMJ010000035.1:0-8768 GCA_038233235.1 Actinomycetes bacterium
AACGCGCGCCGCACTGCCGCGAGAACCGGGGCGTCCAGCGGAGTGAGGCAGGGCCGCACCCCGTCGCCGAAGCCGGTGATCGACCAGGTCACGCCATCGGGCACCGCGCGTTCGAGATAGGCGCGCAGCTGCGCCTGCACCTCGGCCGGGTCCTGATCGGCGACCAACCGGAAGCTGAGCTTGGCGTGCGCGTCGGTCGGCACGATCGTCTTGTGCCCGGGTCCGGTGTAGCCGCCCCAGACTCCGTTGACCTCGGCGGTCGGTCGTGCCCACACCCGTTCGAGGGTGGTGTAGCCCGCTTCGCCGTACGGCGCCCGACTTGTCGCCGTACGCAGCCACTCGGCCTCGTCGAACGGCAGCCGCGCGAACAGCTCGCGCTCGGCGTCCGACAGCGGCAGTACCCGGTCGTAGAAGCCGGGAAGTGTCACCCGCCCGCCCTCGTCGTGCAGGCCGGCGAGCACCTCGCACAGCACGGTCACCGGGTTGCGTACGGCACCGCCGAACGAGCCGGAGTGCAGATCGATGTCCGGCCCGTGGAGGTCGATCTGACAGTCGGCGAGACCACGCATGCCGGTGGTGACGCTGGGGACGTCGCGGCCCCACATGCCGGTGTCGGTGACCACGATCGCGTCGCAGCCCAGCCGCTGCCGACGCTCCCGGAGCAGGGCGGGGAAGTTGGGGGAGCCGGACTCCTCCTCACCCTCGACGAGGAGCCGGAGGGTGACCGCGGGCGCGTCGCGCCCGGTGGCGGCCAGGTGGGCGCGGACACCCAACGTGTGGAACAGGATCTGACCCTTGTCGTCCGCGGCCCCGCGGGCCAGGAGCTGTGGACCAGCAGGTCCGTCGCGCAGTTCCGGCTCGAAGGGCGGTGAGTCCCAAAGCTCGACGGGGTCGACCGGCTGCACATCGTGGTGGCCGTACACGACGACGCTCGGCGCGTCCGGGGCGGCCGCCGGCCACTCGGCGAAGACCGCGGGCAGGCCGCCACCGGACGGCTCCCACACTTCGACCGTGGGAAAGCCGGTACGCCGCAGCGCGTCGGCCAGCCACTGTGCCGAGCGGTGGACGTCGTCGGCCCGGGCCGGGTCGGCGGACACCGAGGGGATACGCAGCCATGCGTCGAGGTCGCCGAGGAAGTCGTCGCGATGCTGTTCGACGTAGGCGCGGACGGCGCCTCCCGAGGGCTCAGGCATGGTCGGCACTCTGCCACGATCACCGGGTGAGCACTCACATCGCCGCCGCTCCGGGCCAGGTCGCGGAGACGGTCCTCATGCCGGGTGACCCGCTGCGGGCCCGCTGGATCGCACAGACCTATCTCGACGACGCGCGCTGCTACAGCGAGGTCCGCAACATGCTCGGCTACACCGGCAGCTACCGCGGTCTGCGCGTGTCAGTGCAGGGCAGCGGCATGGGCATGCCGTCGCTGGCCATCTACGCACACGAGCTGATGGCGGAGTACGGCGTACGCACGTTGGTGCGGGTCGGTTCGTGCGGTGCGCTCAGCGAGTCGTTGGCGTTGCGGGACGTGGTGGTGGCGATGAGCGCGGCGACCGACTCGTCGATGAACACTTTGCGTTTTCGCGGCGTCTCCTACGCGCCGACCGCGGACTTCGGCTTGCTGCGCGCCGCTGTCGATGCGGCGGCTGGGCGGGGGCTCGTTGTGCACGTCGGGCAGATCGCCAGCTGGGATTCGTTCTACGCCGACGACCCGACGTTGCTGACCCAATTGGCGGCGTACGGCGTGCTGGCGGTGGAGATGGAGACCGCCGCGCTGTACACGCTGGCGGCGCGGTTCGGGGCGCGAGCGCTGAGCATCTGCACGGTCAGCGACCACCTGGCCAGCGGGGAGCAGACGAGCGCGCTGGACCGGGAGCGGACGTTCGCGCAGATGGCCGAGCTCGCCTTGGAGACAGTGGCCACCGCAGATTCTGTCGAAACCGTTGAAACCGTCGCGACCCTAGAGACCGTCGAAACCGTCGCCGGGGCCGTCGACCCCGGATGACCGTGCTGCGGCTGGCGACCTTCAACCTGCTGCACGGGGTGTCCCTCGCCGACGGCTCGGTGGAGCAGGCGGCGTTGCAGCAGGCAGCCCGGGCGCTGGACGCAGACGTCGTCGGCCTGCAGGAGGTGGACCGCGGGCAGGAGCGGTCCGGCGGGGTCGATCAGACGGCGGTGGTCGCGGCGGCGCTGGGCGCCCGGGCGTGGCGCTTCGTCCCGGTGCTGCTCGGTACGCCGGACGGCACCCGCTCGTGGACGGCGGCGACGGTCGACGACGGCAGCCTGGTCGACGGGCCGAGCTACGGGGTGGGGCTGGTGTCTCGGCTACCGGTCCGCGAATGGGCGGTCCTGCGCTTCCGGGCGGCGCCGGTGCGGGTGCCGCTGCTCGTCCCGGGGGCGAACCGGCTGATTCGCGTCGCCGACGAACCGCGCGTCGCAGTGGCCGCGGTCGTGGACACCGCGGCGGGCCCGCTGACGGTCGTCACGACCCACCTGTCGTTCGCGCCGGGTTGGAACCTCGCGCAGTTGCGTCGGCTCACCCGGTGGGCGCGCCGCTTTCCGGCGCCACGGATCATCCTCGGTGACCTGAACCTGCCCGGAGCGCTCCCGGGGCGGGTCAGCGGCTGGACGCGACTAGCGCGGGTGGCGACCTACCCGACGCCACGCCCGCGCGTGCAGTTCGACCATGTGCTCGCGGACGGGTTGAGCAACGAAGCGGTGATGCGGGTCGCCGCACTGCCGTTGGCGGTGTCCGACCACTGCGCCCTGGTCGTGGACATCGACCTGTGACCGGACGAAAGGCGTGGCGCTCGTTCACTGTGGCCGCCCGTCCGCGGGGACCGAGCGGACCAGCGCGGCCAGGTCGGCGACGCCCATGAGGTCGGCGGGGCGCACGGTGACGTCGTCTCGCACGTAGTGGAACGCGGCTCGCACCCGCTCCACCGGTACGCCAGCGAGCGCCGCCCAGGCGAGCCGGTAGGCGGCGAGCTGCACGGTCGCCGCGGCGGCGTCGCGCCCGCTGGGACGCCGCCCGGTCTTCCAGTCGACGACGTCGTAGCCCGCCGAACCGTCGGCGAAGACGGCGTCGATCCGGCCGCGCAGCACCACCCCCTCGACGACGGCGTGGAACGGCACCTCGACCTCGACCGGTGTGCGACAGGCCCACGGGCTGGCCAGGAACCGCTCCCGCAGCAACGTCAGCTGGTCGTCGGTGGCGGCACCCTCGTCGGCCGCCCCGGGCAACTCGTCGAGGTCGAGCAGCCGGGTGCCGGCGTAGCGCTCCTCCAACCAGGCATGGAACGCCGTGCCGCGGCGGGCCAGCGGAGCCGGCGGGACCGGCATGGGCCGCCGGATCTGCTGGGCAAGCTTGGCGGAATCGCGGTGCAGCGCCACCAACTGGGACACCGACAGGTGCGCGGGCAGCGCCACAGCGCGCGGGCCGACGTCAGCCATCCGAGCTCGCTCGGTGAGCAGCAGCCGCACATCGCGGGACCAGCGGGCCGACCGCTCGTCCTCTCCCATCTCGGGTTGCCCAGGGACTGCGGCGTCCTCCGGCGGACGGACGAGCGCCGCCGCTGCAGACAGGTCGGCACGCCGCTGCGGGGTCAGCGGATCGAGTGGCCAGCGCGCGGTACGCGGTCCGGCGTCGAGTGGATTGTCCGCACCCTCGACCGGCGAGTCGGCCCAGACGTCTGGTGCTCCCAGCCCGAGCCGATCACAGACCTCGCGCATCTCCAGCAGGAAACGCGACGGCTGCCGAGGCTTCTTGGTGTGATCCCAGTGGTAGCCGCTGGCGAGCAGGACGTCCCGGGCGCGGGTGACGGCGACGTAGACCAGTCGCCGCTCCTCGAGCAGGTCGCGCTCCTTGCAGTCGCCGGCGAACGCGGCGAGCGCGCCTTTGACGGCCGCCTGGTCCGGGCATCTCGCCAGGTCCAGCGACGGCAGGTCGGCGACGTCACCCCGCAGCGGGAACGGCAGCAGCCGAGGGTTGCGCACCCAACTGGTCGAGGTCTGCGGCTCCCCGGGGAGGATCCCTTCACATAGGCCGGGGACCACGACCACCGGCCACTCCAGTCCCTTCGCGCCGTGAATGGTGAGCAGTTGGACGGCGTTGCTGGGTACGCCGATCCGTCCGGTGTCCAGGCCGTGCTCTCGTTCTTGGGCGGCGACGAGGTAGGCGAGGAACGCCCGCAGCGTCGGCTCCTCCTCCGTCTCGCTGAACTCCGCAGCCGTATCAAGGAACCGGTCGAGGTGCCCGCGGGCGGCGGAGGCTTGCACGCCTGGGCGGGCGCCCACCTCCACCGTCAGCCGCAGCGTGTCCATGACGTCGGCGGCCAGGTCGGCGAGTGGCTGGTCGGCACGCGCGCGTAGCCCACGGAGTTCCGCGCGCAGCAGCAGCAGCCGCCGGTGCCCCTCCGCCGAGTAGGCCGCCGCGGGACCGGGATCATCGAGCGCGTCGACCAGGCTGCGCTCGTCGACCTCGTCGGGGTCAGGGTCCGGCTCTGTGTCTAGCGACGGGTCTGTGCTGCCCTCCGACCCGGCGTACGCGACGTTCGCTGGCGCGGGCAGGTCGCGGTCGCGCCGGGCGAGCCACGCCGCGCGCCGGCCGAGCGCCGCGAGGTCCGCCGGGCCGAGCCGCCACCGAGCGCCGGTGAGCAGACGTACGACGGCGTCACCCGCGGTGGGGTCGGCGAGCACCTGGAGGGTGGCCACCACGTCGATGACCTCCGGGGTGGCGAGCAGACCGCCGATGCCCGACACCTCGACCGGTAGACCGCGGGCCCGCAACGCCGTCTCGATGCGCTCGAACTGGGAGCGTCGACGGGCCAGCACTGCCACGTCCCGCGGGGCGTAACGGGCGGCTCCCGCTGCCGGCGCCGGCGCAACCAGTCGGGCGATCTGGTCGGCCACCCACTCCGCCTCCGCAGCGGCGTGTTCGTGGAGTGCGACGACTACCTCGCCGCTGCCTTGGTCGCAGGGGCTGTGAGGGCCGTGGGGGCCGTGGGGGCCGGGGCGCAGATCCTTGACGGGGACGCCGGACCGGCGCAGGTCGCCGGAGAGGTGGTTGGCGACGGCGAGAATCCGGCTGCGGTTGCGGAAGCTCACGGTGAGGTCGACCTGCTCGGCAGGTGACCCGTCGGCGGCCGGGAAGTCGGTGGGAAAGCTGCGCAGGTTGCCGGCGCTGGCGCCCCGCCAGCCGTAGATCGACTGGCACGGGTCGCCGACGGCAGTGACCGGGTGCCCGCCACCGAACAGCGACGTCAGCAGCGTCCGCTGTGCGTGCGAGGTGTCCTGGTACTCGTCGAGCAGCACCAGCTCGTAGCGGTCACGCTCCAGCTGACCGACGACCGGATGCTCGGCGGCAATGCGCGCGGACAGTGCTACCTGATCACCGAAGTCCAGCGCGTCCGCCTGCGTCTTTAGTTGCGTGTAGTGCGCCACCATCGGCAACAGCTGTCGACGCGAACGCAGCTGCGTCAGGAAGTCCCTGGTCTCTGCGTGGATGTCGTCGGGGGTGCGTTGTCTCGCACCGCGAGGCAACGAGGCAATGTGAGCTTCCAGCGTCGCGCACACCTGATCCACTCGCTCAGCCGTACACAGGTGCTCGGCGAGCTCCCCCGCCAAAGCGAGCACGGCGCCGGTGACTGCGGGCGGCTGCCACGCCACGGCGTTCATCTCGCCGTCGTAGGCATCGACGGCGCGCAGCGCGAACTGCCAGGTGGCCGTCTCGCTGAGCAGCCGCACCGCCGGTTCGCGGCCGGCGCGCAGCGCATGCTCGGCGAACAGTCGCCCGGCGTAGGCGTGGTAGGTGGCGACGGTGGGTTCACCGGCCGACAGGTCAGGGGTGTCCGAGCCGAGGAGGCGGCTGGCGCTCAGCTGCTCGAGCCGGCGGCGGATCCGGTCGGCGAGCTCGCGGGCAGCCTTCTTGGTGAAGGTCAGGCCGAGCACGTGCTCGGGGCGTACGGCGCCGTTGGCGACGAGGTAGACGACACGCGCCGCCATGGTCTCGGTCTTGCCCGACCCGGCGCCGGCGACGACCAGGGTCGGGCGGAGCGCTCCCCCCGGCTCCTGCTGCTCGATGGCGGCCACCTGTTCGTCGGTCGGTGGCGGCAGGCCGAGCGCCCGAGCGAGGTCGCGCGCGCCCACCAGCCGGGTCTCGCGGACGAGCGTCGTCACGGCTGCACCACCTGCCGGCCGGTGTCCCACAGCGGACAGCTGGTGCGTACGGGGCAGCGCTCGCAGTACTGGTTTTCCCGGGCGGTGAACACCGATCCGGCCATGCCCTCGGCCGCGTCGGCAACGAGCTGGGACGCCCATGACGGATCGTCGGCGTCGGCCAGCGGAGGCTGCCGTTGCTCGGGCTGCTTCGTCGCAGCCTTGCCGACCTGCAGCAGGCTGGCGCCGCCAGGGTCGCTCACGCCGTAGGCGTCGGCGAAGGCGCCGAGGGCAACGGCCAGTTGGTACGCCCCGAGCTGCGGGTGCTCCGCCAGCTCTCCAGCCTTGGGTTTGCTCGAGCCGGTCTTCACGTCGACGACCACCCCGCGACCCGAAGCGTCACGCTCGAGCCGGTCGACCCGACCGGTCAGCACCGCGCGCCCGTGATCCACCGCGAAGTCGACCTCGGTGCCCAGCACTTCCCGGTCGGGTCGCTCGGCGAGCCAAGCGACGAACCGGCGGATCATTTGCCGAGCCTGCTCGTGCTGCCGGGTGGCGAACCAGCCACCGCCGGTCTCGAGCGACGCCCACCGCTCGTCGAGCCGGGCCAGCAGGATCTGCTCGCTGCGGTAGGCCGGGTCGGCGCTGAGCGCGGCGAGCTCGTGAACGAGGGTGCCGACGCTCTGCCGCATCGACGTACCGCTGGTGCCGCCGACGCTTTCCAGCAGCCACCGCAGCTGGCAGGTACGGAAAGACTCGACCCGCGACGGCGAGACGCGCACCTTCTCCTCGGCGCCGCGCAGTGGCCGGTCGTCGGAGAGCGGTAGCAGTCCGTGCCATTCCGCCGGGTCGGCGCCCGGCACACCGGCCGCCGCCAGCTCGGCCAGGCGCGCGCCGGCGGCGCGGCGGGACGCCGGCGCCTCGGCTGGCTCGGCGGCGACCGAGCGCAGCTCGGCGATCAGCGAGCACAGGTCGAGGGATCGGTCGAGCTCTGTGGCGGCGGTGTCCAGGGCGGCGGCGGCCACCCTGCTCTCCGCCGGCTGCGCAGGATCGGCCACCACGGCTCGCAGCGTGGGCACCAGCTCGGCGACGGTGCTGCGGCGGCGGAGTCGGCCCAGCGTGGTCGGATCCGGCAGCTCGACATGGCGGGAGGGGACTACTTGCGCCGCGTCGTCGCGGGCGAGCGGCAGCTCGTCGAGGAAACGCGACGGCGACTCCCCTGCCTCGCTGTCATCGACCGCGGTGACCACGAGCTGCCGGCGCGCCCGCGTGCAGGCGACGTAGAACAGCCGACGTTCCTCGTCGAGAAGCCGCCCGGTCTGGTCGGCGGGGACCGGCTGCCCGGTGGCGACCAGCTCCACCAGCTGCTCGGAACCGAGCAGACTGCCGCGCGCGCGGAGGTCGGGCCACAACCCCTCCTGTACGCCGGCAACGACGACGAGATCCCACTCGAGTCCCTTGGCGGCGTGGGCCGTGAGCACCCGCACGGCCTCCCCCCGCGGGGCGTGCGGCGCGAGGGTGTCCGCCGGGATCTGCTGGCGGGCGACGTCGTCGAGGAAGATCTCCGCCCCGGCCTTCGGCAGCCGGTCGGTGAACCTCGCCGCCGCATCGAAGAGTGCCACCACGGCATCCAGGTCGCGGTCGGCGGCGGCCTCCCGCTGCCCACCGCCGGCGGCTGCCGCCTGCCACCGACCGGCCAGTCCGGATGTCGACCAGGCGGCCCACAGCACCGTCTCCGCCGTGGCACCCGGAGACTGCGCGGCCGCCCGGGCCGCCCCGAGAACGCGGGCGACCCGCTCGGCGGGCACCCGCACCCGGTCCGGGAAGGTCACCAGGTCCTCGGGATGGTCGAGCGCCTCCACGAGCAGCGGCAACGACGTACGACGCCCGCCCGCGGCCAGCTCCAGCCGGCGTAGCTCACGCCGTAACCGGCGCAAGCCGAGCTGGTCCATGCCGCCCAGTGGCCCGGTGAGCAGCGTCACCGCGTCGTCCGGGTCCAGCGGAGTGCGTCGCGCCGCGAGCGCCAACACGTGCAACAGCGGACGCACCGCCGGCTGGTCGGCGAGTGGCAGCTCCTCCGCCGCCACGGCGACGGGTACGCCGGCAGCCAGCAGCGCCCGGCGCAGCGCACCAAGTCGCCTCGTGGTGGAGCGCAACAGGACGGCCATGCCGGACCAGGGCACCCCGTCGACCAGGTGAGCGCGGCGGAGCACGCCCGCGACGATCGCGGCCTCCTGGCTGGCGCCGCCGGCCACCCAGATGTCCACCCTTCCCGGCAGGGTGTCGGCGGCGGACACCATGCCGCCGTGCGCCCGCGGGCCGCGCATCCGGGCGGCGATCGCGTCGGTCGCCGCCAGCAACTCTCGGCCGGCGCGCCGGGAGGTCCGCAACCGGACCTGCGGCGCCGGCTCCCCGGACGCCTGCGAAAAGGCGTCGGCGAAGCGCCGGATGCCGCGGATGTCGGCGCCGCGGAAGGCGTAGATCGACTGGTTGGGGTCACCGACGACGACGAGGTTGCCGCCGCGGCCGACCAGCTGGTGCAGCAGCTCCTCCTGCGCCGGGTCGGTGTCCTGGTACTCGTCGACGAACACCCAGTCGTAGGCGGCCCGCTCCCG
>JBBSMJ010000036.1:0-8579 GCA_038233235.1 Actinomycetes bacterium
ACCGCGCCGGTCACTACCGCGCCGTGGGGGGTCGAGTCCACTACGGCTGCCTGCAGCAACTCGACAGCCGCCTGCAGGGGCTGTGGCCGCACCGCCTCCGGACGAGCGCGGGCGGAGGTAGACACGGACGTCGAGGCTAACTCGTCACTACCACTCGAGCCGCATCGCCGGCGGGCGAGTGCCAGTCGGGGGCACCCGCTCGCTGGCCAGCACAAAGGACAGGACCTCCTTGAATACTGGGCCGGCGAGCTGACCGCCGTAGTAGCCGCGGGTGGGATCCTGCAGGGTCACCGCGACGACGTACGCCGGATCGTCGGCCGGCGCGTAGCCGATGAAGGATGCGGTGTAGCCGCGGTAGCCACCCGTCTGCGGGTCGACCCGGTTCGCGGTGCCGGTCTTCCCCGCCACCCGGTACCCGGGGATGGCTGCGTTGGGCGCTGTCCCGCCCTCGCCGACGACCATCTCCAGCATCCTGCTCACCTGGCCGGCGGTGGACTCGCTGACCACCCGGCGCCGCTGCGGAGCCGGGGCCGGCGTGTAGCTGCCGTCGGGTGCCACCCAGCCAGCGACCACGGAGGGCTGCACCCGAACGCCTCCTGCCGCCAAGATGGCGTACGCCGACGCCATCTGCACCGTGTTGACGGAGTAACCCTGGCCGAAGGGAAGGGTGTACGACGTCGTCGCACTCCAGTCCGCCAGCGCAGGCAGGAGTCCGGTGCTGGCGCCCGGAAAGTCCAGCCCGGTTGGCTGTCCTACTCCAAAGGCCTGCAGGTAGTGGTGGAGGACCTCGTCGCGGCGCTTGCCCAGCCGCTCGGTGGCAAGGATGGTGCCCAGGTTGCTGGACTGCGCCAGCACCCCGGCGAGAGTCATCTTCAGGGTTCCGTGCGGGCTGTGGTCGTTGAACTCGTTGCCACCGCGGTAAAGCTGCGGAGGCACGGTGAACTTCGTGCGCGGACCGGCGGCTCCCTCTTCGATGACCGCGGCCGCGGTGATCGCCTTTCCGGTGCTGCCCGGCTCGTAGACCTCCGACAGGGATCGGTTCCCCCGGTCGGCGGCCGGGCTGTCCCCAGGCCGACGCGGGTCGACGGCCGGCGCAGTTGCCAGCGCGAGCAGACGTCCGGTGTCGACTTCCATGACCACGACCGTGCCACTCTCCGCGGCGACTTCGGTCACCTTGGTGGCAATCGTCCGCTGCGCCATCCACTGCACGTCGCGGTCGATGGTGAGCCGGACGTCCGCCCCGGGCACCGGCTGCTCGGCGTCGGTGGCCCCACTCGGAAGCCGCCGGCCGAGCGCGGTCTCGTAGGTCGCCCGCCCGTCTCGACCGGCGAGCCGGTCCTCCGCGGCGAGCTCCATGCCGGCCAGCCCATGCCCGTCACGCCCCACGAAACCGACGATGCTGCCGGCCAGGTCACCGGAGGGGTAGACCCGCTTGTGGGCGCGGATCGCAAAGATCCCAGGAAGCTGTTGGCCCTCCTGGTCGGGATCGACGTCGAGGGCGAGCACCGCGCGAGCGCGCTCCGGGGAGACCTGGCGAGCGAGCAGGACGTAGCGCCCGTCGCTGCGCAACTTCGCCTCCAACGCAGCGGCCTTGCCTCCGAGCAGCCGCGCCAGCGCAGCGGCGGTGGCGGCGGGGTCGGTGACCAGCGACGGGTCGGCGGTCACGTCCCGAGCCTCGACGGTGGTCGCCAAGGCCACGCCGTCGACGTCGGTGATGTCCCCCCGCGACGCCGGCAGGGTGACGATGCGCCGACGCTCCTCCTCCGCCTGCGCGGCGTACGCCGAAGCGTTGACGCCCTGCAACTGCAGCAGCCGGCCGGCGAAGAGCGACAGCAGGAACGCGATGACCAAGACAATGATCTGCAGGCGTCGGCCGGAATCCGCCAGCCGCATGGTGCCGGGCGGCTGGACGTTCGGCCGGGTCATCGATCTCCCTGCCTGGCCTTGCGGACCTCATCAGGCGCGAATTGGACAGCGCCACCGGTTCGAGCCAATTGGCGCAGCAACTCATCACTCGACCCGCGCCGCGGCTTGCGCTTCGGCGGTGGCGGTGCGACCGCCTGCTGCGGCACCCCGAGGACCCGGCGGTCGCGCAGGTCGAGGAACACCGGGTTGGTGTTGGCCACCATGCCGAGACCCCGGGCGCGCTCCGCGAGGACGTGCGGCGCGCCCGCCAATGCGACCTCCTGCTGCAGTGCCTGCTCGCGGTCGGCCAGTTCGGCGGTGTTGCGCTGGAGATCGTGGACGACAAATGAGTTCTCGGCGAGTGTCGTGTTGAGCATCAACAGGACGAACAGCCCAGCAGCGAGCAAGCCGACGACGAGAAGGACGAACGGCGCCCGCCCTGGCCGGACCGGGCGGTCGAGTGAGCCCGGCTGCGGCCGGACTACGGCCAGCCGCGGCCGCTCCGGCGTCGCGACAGCCGGAGGTCGCCTGGTGGGCTCCTGCAGGGGAGCGGTGCTCACGCCGCCTCCCGCAACCGCTCGCCCGCCCGCAGCCGAACCGAGCTGGACCGCGGGTTGGCGGCCAACTCAGCCGCGTCAGCCGTCTCCCCACCGCGGGTCAACAGTCGCAACTGCGGCGCTGCCTCGGGAGGAAGGACCGGCAGGTCGGGCGGGGCGGTGCTGGTCGCCGCCGCCACCAGGGTGCGCTTCACCAGCCGGTCCTCCAGCGAGTGGTAGGAGAGGACGACGATCCGTCCGCCGACCGCGAGGGCGTCCAGCGCGGCCGGCAGCGCCCGCCCCAGCGCCTCCAATTCCCCGTTGACCTCGATACGGAGCGCCTGGAAGGTGCGCTTGGCCGGATTGCCCCCGGTGCGCCGGGTTGCCGCAGGGATGCTGGCGCGGACCAGGTCGACCAGCTGGCTGGTGCTCATGATGGGCGCCGTCTCCCGCGCACGGACGATGGCGTCGGCGATGCGGCGGGCGAAGCGCTCTTCGCCGTAGTCCCGCAGCACTCGGGCCAACCGCTGTGGCGGGTAGGTGTTCACGACATCCGCGGCGGTACGGCCGCGCGAGGGATCCATGCGCATGTCCAGCGGCGCGTCGCGGGCATAGGAGAAGCCGCGTGCCGGCTGGTCGAGCTGGAGCGAGGACACGCCCAGGTCGAACAGCACGCCCTGCACCCGGGAGAGATCCAAGTCAGCGAGGACACCGGGCAGCTCGTCGTAACCGGCGTGGGCGAAGTCGACCCGCCCGGAGTACGCCGCAAGCCGCGCCGTCGCCCGCTGCAGAGCGTGCGGGTCGCGATCGATCCCAATCAGCCGAACCTCTCCGAATCGTCGCAACAACTCCTCGGCATGCCCGCCGAGGCCGACAGTGGCGTCGACGACGACGGGCTGGGACGTCGCGAGCGCGGGCGCGAGCAGGGCGATGACCCGCTTCAGCATGACGGGCAGGTGCTGCTGCTCGGCGCTACTTCCGCGGCGTGTCGCCGACGAGGCGCTCCCGCCGACGTCGCCGCTCATTGCGGACTCGTCAGCAACACGACGGCGAGGACGACACTCAGCGCGAACCCGGCCACGGTCGCCAGCAGGAGCAGGCTGGCGCGGACGTCCTCGGACAGCGACGGTGGCCCTGGAGCCAGCGAAGCTCCGGCGTCGGCGATCGGTGCGGGCGCGGGTGGGACGATCGTCGCAGTGTCACCGACTGGGGTATCACTCACAGCCGTGTCACTCACAGCCGTGTCACTCGCAGACATGCCGCGCGAGGATGTGCGGTCCATCTCGACCTCCGACCCGGTAGTGCGCTCACGTCCTGCTGGTCCGCTGGTGACTCTGGTGCGTGACTCGTGCGGTGACTCGTGCGGTGACTCGTAGAGCCAGGTCCCCGCCCGCCGGCCTCGCCACCACCTGGCACCGGGGAAGTGCGCCAGGGGGAGGGAGGAGCGGGAGGAGACCTCGCCCTACGGCGTCGTTGTTGCTACGGCGTCGTACCTCGGAAGGTCACAAGATCGCGGGTAACACCTCCTCGGACAGCGTCGCGAAAGTCGGATCCTTCTCGGCCAGATACGCCTCCCAGGCCGCCGCGTCCCAGATCTCCAGGCGCGTCACCGCGCCGTTGACGACGCAGTCGCGGCTGAGACCCGCGTATGCCCGCAGCCGTGGGCCGACGGTGATGCGGCCCTGCTTGTCAGGGTGCTCCTGCTCCGCCCCCGCGAAGAGCACGCGCTGGTAGTCCCGCGCCTTTTTGTCGGTGAGCGGAGCGCGCCGGAGGACTTCGGTCATCCGCTCGAATTCCGCGTATGGGAAGACGTACAGGCAGCGCTCCTGGCCCTTGGTGAGCACCACACCTTCCACCAGTTCCTCGCGGAACCTGGCCGGCAGAAACAACCGCCCCTTCTCGTCGAGGCGTGGGGAGTAGGAGCCGAAGAACACCTGCTCCACCTCCCCCGACATCCCGGGTCGACCGCCGCACCTTCCCGGCCGCCCCACTGTACTCCACTCTCCTCCACCGTCAACCACTCACGCGTCGAGGAACCGCTGGACTCCTTTGTCTGCACTGGTCAGCTCAGTGGAGCGTGGTGGGGGAATCCTCCGAACGACACCACTGTTGCGGGCCGCAGACGAGGGTGAGCGAAAGCGAGCGAGGAGGACACCGATCGACAGCACCGCTGGCGGAACGACGGTAGGCCGAATCCGCTTCGACGAGCCGGCCGGGCGGTGGGTGCTGCTCGCCACCGTGCTCGGCTCCGGCCTCGCACTGCTGGACGCCACCGTCGTCAACGTGGCGCTGCCGCGAATAGGGCAGGAACTCGATGCGGGGCTGTCCGGTCTGCAGTGGACAATCAACGGCTACACGCTGACCCTCGCCGCGCTGATCCTGCTCGGGGGGTCTCTCGGTGACCGCTACGGGCGGCGACGTGTCTTCATGGTCGGAGTGGCGTGGTTCGCCGTGGCCTCGCTGCTGTGCGGGCTCGCGCCCAACACCGCCACTCTCGTCGCGGCACGCGCGCTCCAGGGGGTGGGCGGCGCCCTGCTCACCCCGGGAAGCCTGGCGATCCTGCAGGCGTCGTTCGCCCCGGCGGACCGCTCCCGTGCGGTGGGCGCCTGGTCGGGCCTGGGCGGCGTGGCAGGTGCGCTCGGGCCGTTCCTCGGCGGCTGGCTGGTCGACGCGGTGAGCTGGCGGCTGGTGTTCCTCATCAACGTGCCGCTTGCCGTGGTCATCCTGTTCGTCGCGGCTCGCCATGTGCCCGAATCGGCCGACCCGCAGGCGGCCCGCCGGCTCGACATCCTCGGCGCCGTCCTCGGTGCAGTGGGCCTGGCCGGCCTGACCTACGGACTCATCGGGTGGCCGGAGCGCGGACCGGACACCGTGGTGCTCGCCGCACTGGCCGCAGGGATTGCCGGGCTGGGCGCCTTTGTGGTTACCGAGCGGCGCTCGCGCCATGCGATGCTGCCGCTGGAGATCTTCGCCTCGCGGCAGTTCAGCGCCGCCAACCTCGTCACCTTCGCCGTGTACGCCGCCTTGGGCGGGGTGTTCTTCTTCCTCGTCCTGCACCTTCAGGTGGTGGGCGGCTACTCCCCCATCGTCGCGGGAACGGCGCTGTTCCCGGTGACCGCCCTCATGCTGCTGCTCTCCGCCCGCGCCGGTGCACTCGCGTCGCGCATCGGACCGCGGCTGCCGATGACGGCCGGACCGCTGGTCTGTGCGACCGGTCTGCTGCTCATGCTGCGCATCGGCACGGACCCCTCCTACCTCACCGAGGTGCTGCCCGCAGCCGCGGTCTTCGGGTTGGGGCTCTCGCTCACCGTGGCGCCGCTGACCGCGACCGTGCTGGCCGCCGCGGCGGATCGTCACGCCGGTGTGGCGAGTGGCGTCAACAATGCGGTCGCCCGCGCCGCCGGGCTGCTGGCTGTCGCCGCGCTCCCCCTGGTTGTCGGTCTCTCCGGTAACGACTACACCCGTCCCGATGCCCTCGCGGCCGGGTTCCGCACGGCGATGATGGTCTGCGCCGCGCTGCTTGCCGTGGGCGGGCTGCTCGCCTTTGCCACGATCCGCAACGACGTGCTCGACCAGGAAGACACCGCGGAGGAGCAACCGAAGAGTCCGCGCCGCTCGCACTGCGCGGTCGACGGCCCGCCGCTCCAACCACATCCGGCACACGGCAGCAGCATCGGTGGGCGCGGGTAGTCCCGGTCAGCGGGGGACGGACAGGCACAGCGCGAAGCGCTGTTCGGAATCGGTCCACCATTCCCGCAGGTCCAGCCCGGCCGCCGCCAGCTCCGCACTCGCCCGATCCCGGGTGAACTTCGCCGATATCTCGGTGCGCATCTCCTCCCCCGCGGCGAAGTCGACCACCATCCGCAGCGCCCGCACCTTCACCGACTGCTCGCACACCGACCGCAGCCGCATCTCCACCCAGGAGGCCGCCTCGTCCCACACCGCGACATGGGTGAAGGACTCCTCGACGAAGTCGGCGTCCAACTCGCGGTTGACCACGCGCAGGACGTTCTTGTTGAACCTCGCCGTCAGGCCGGACGCGTCGTCGTACGCAGGAAGCAGCACCTGCGGTGACTTGACCAGATCGACACCTATCAGCAACGCGTCGGAGGTATCCAGACCGGAGCGCACGTCGGTCAGGAAGTGCGCACGCTGCTCGGGTTCCAGGTTGCCGATCGTGCCGCCGAGGAAGGCGACGAGCCGGCGCCCTTCGGCGGGCAACCGGTCCAGGTGTTCCTCGAAGTCGGCGACCAGCGCGTGCACCTCCAGCTCGGGATAGTCGGCGAGCAAGCCCTCGCTCGCGGCCAGCACCGCACTCTCGCTCACGTCGACCGGCACGTAACAGCGCAGCGTCCCCGCGGTATGCAGCGCATCCAGCAGCAACCGAGTCTTCTCCGACGAGCCGGAGCCGAGCTCGACAAGACTCTCCGCGCCGGTTGCCGCGGCGATGTCACCGGCGCACGCGGCGAGAATCTCCGCCTCCGCCCTGGTGGGGTAGTACTCCGGAAGCCGGGTGATCTCCTCGAACAGCTCGCTGCCGCGGGCGTCGTAGAACCACTTCGGCGGCAGGGTCTTCGGTGTCGAGGTGAGCCCGCGCGCGACGTCGGCACGCAGCGCCTCGGCAGCGAAGTCCGCGGCGATCAGCGTCTGTACGGTCAGCCGGCTCATGGCGTCTCCAAGGGGGTGACGACGACGTCGGCCGCGGTGGCAACGAGGAGACGCCGGTCCGGTACGTCCTGCCAGCCAGCACCGTCGTCGGCAGGCTCGGAGGCAACGACGACGCCGTGGTCATCGGCGCGCCAGCACAGCGAGTCGCCGTACGTCGTCGCGACGATGGTCGTCCCGTCGGTCACGAGCAGGTTCAGCCTGGCGTCCGCCGCCGCCGCCACAGTCCGCACAGTGTCGGCCAGCGCGATCTCGGGTGGGCTACCCGAGTCGAGCGCGTCCACGACGAGGGCCCACACCAACGCTGAGTCGCAACGTGCCTCCAACGCGAGCAGCGCAGCGGCGGGCAGCCGGGCGGCGAGTGGCTCGAGCTTCTCCGGCCAGCCCTCGACCGCCCCGTTGTGGCTGAACAGCCAGCGGCCCGCGGCGTACGGCGCAGCAGCGGCCTCCTCGGGGCCGGTTCCCGGCGTCGCCGACCGGACAGCCGCGAGCAGCGCGTGCGTATAAGTGACCCGAGCGAGGTCGGCGAACGAGGGATCGGCCCACATGGGCACCGCCCGGCGGTAGCGGGCCGGCGCGGGATCTACGTGGGCGTACCACCCGACGCCGAAGCCGTCCGCGTTGACGACACCGTGGGATTGCCGGCGAGGCGCCCACGCTTGGCGGTACAGCCCGTGCGGCGGGTCGACGAGCAACGCCCGCAGCGACTGCGGCACGCCCAGGTAGGCGAGATGGCGGCACATCCGCGGATGCTCAGCCCCCGCCGGGTGCGACGTCGCGGGCACAGCGGAAGCCGGCGAAGATCTGCCGGCGGATCGGGTAGTCCCAGTTGCGGAAGGTCCCGCGCACCGTCACCGCGTCCGCTGCCCACGAGCCGCCGCGCAGCACCTTGTAGTCCGGGCCGAAGAAGACCGCGGAGTACTCGCGGTAGGGGAAGGCGCCGAAGCCGGAGTAGCCGGTGAAGTCGCTGGACGTCCACTCCCACACGTCACCGATCAGCTGTCGTACGCCGTACGCGGACGCGCCCGCCGGGTAGCTGCCGGCCGGAGCAGGCTGCAGGTGACGCTGGCCGAGGTTGGCGTGCTCCGCGGTCGGGTCCTCGTCACCCCAGGGATAACGGCGCGATCGGCCGACCGCAGGATCGTGCCGCGCGGCCTTCTCCCACTCTGCCTCGGTGGGCAGCCGCTTGCCCGCCCACCGGGCGTAGGCGTCGGCTTCGTACCAACACACGTGCTGCACCGGCTCGTCGGGTGGCACTAGTTCCACCCGACCGAATCGGGTGCGCACCCATTCGCCGCCGTCCCGGGCCCAGGACTGCGGCGCGACCAACCGCTCGGCGCAGCGGTGCTCCCAGCCCGCCGGGGTCCACCAGCGAGGCTCGTCGTAACCGCCCGCGGCGATGAACTGCTCGTACGCCGCGTTGGTGACTGGGCTGGTGTCCAGCCAGTACGCCGGCAGGTCGACGGTGTGCGC
>JBBSMJ010000037.1:0-8541 GCA_038233235.1 Actinomycetes bacterium
CGGATGAACTCCCCCCGCAGCCGCGCCCTGGTGGTCTGCGGTGGCAGCGACTTGGCCGCGAACACGTCGAGATCGCGGGTGACCCGCTCGACCAAGCCGCGGCGATCCAGCAGGTAGTACAGCCCGCGGTTGCGGTTGATGTCGTGATAAGCGAGGTCCAGTTGAGCGATGCGCGGGGAGGACAGCGGCAGGCCGTGGCGGGCACGGTACCGCTCGATCAGGCGGTACTTGATGACCCAGTCGATCTCTCCACCCACCAGGTCCAAGTCACCGGTGTCGACGGCGACCAGCGTGCGTTCCCACAAGTCGAGCACCGTCTTGACCACGCCGGAGTCCAGCCCTCGGCGCGCACAGAAGTCGCGCGCTTTGGTGAAGTACTCCGTCTGGATCTCGAGCCCGCTGGCCTCCCGACCGTTTGCCAGCCGGACTCGCCGCCGACCGGTCAGGTCGTGGCTCACCTCGCGGATGGCCCGGATTGGGTTTTCCAGCGTGAGATCCCGCATGACGACGCCGGCCTCGATCATCCGCAGCACGAGATCGGTGGCGCCCACCTTGAGCAGCGCTGTCGGTTCGCTCATGTTGGAGTCGCCGACGATGACGTGCAGGCGGCGGAACCGCTCCGCGTCGGCGTGTGGCTCGTCGCGGGTGTTGATGATGGGCCGGGACCGGGTGGTGGCCGACGAGACGCCCTCCCAGATGTGCTCCGCCCGCTGGCTGACGCAGTAGACCGCCCCGCGCGGGGTCTGCAGCAGCTTCCCTGCCCCGCAGATCAGCTGGCGGGTGACCAGGAAGGGAATGAGTACGTCGGCCAGCCGGCCGAACTCGCCGTGCCGACTCACCAGGTAGTTCTCGTGACAGCCGTAAGAGTTGCCGGCCGAGTCGGTGTTGTTCTTGAACAGGTAGACGTCTCCGGCAATGCCCTCCTCGCGCAGCCGCCGCTCGGCGTCCACGAGCAGCCCTTCGAGAATCCGCTCACCGGCCTTGTCGTGCGTGACCAGGTCGACGATGGAGTCGCACTCGGGCGTGGCGTACTCCGGATGGCTGCCCACGTCCAGGTAGAGGCGGGCGCCGTTGCGCAGGAAGACGTTGCTGCTGCGCCCCCAGGAGACGACCCGGCGGAAGAGGTAGCGGGCGACCTCGTCGGGGGAGAGTCGGCGTTGCCCCCGGAACGTGCAAGTAACGCCGTACTCGTTCTCCAGGCCAAAGATCCGCCGGTCCATCTACTCACAGTAGAGGGCCGCGCCGACCCTGGCAGGCGCTCAGCTTTCGCGCGCCTTCGCTGTCTCGCGCGTGTTGGCCCTCTGCAGCGCGTCGACCAGCTCGCTCTTGCTCATCGTCGAGCGGCCTTTGATGTCGAGCCTGCGGGCCAGGTGCATGAGGTGACCTTTGGTCGCGTTGGCGTCGACGCCCCCCTTGGTCTCCCCGCCGGTCCGGGAGCGCGGCGTCTCCCGGGCTGCTTGGGTGTCCGACGGTCCCTTGCGTCCTCCCTCCTTGGGTTCCCAGTGGTCACCCACCTTCTCGAAGGAATGCTTGAGCGAGGAGTACGCCGTGCGGTGCGCACGCTCACCCTCGCCGTAGCTCTCCACCGCGGAGTCGTGGGTCTTTCCCCAGGTACGTTGCGCCATTTTCGAAGAGCGTTGGACGGTCGACGGCAGCTCGTCCTTGGCTGGCATGACGAATCCCCTTTCGGGTGAACGCAGGTGTTCGGGTCAGAGCGGGCGTTCGGTCAGAGCAGGCGTTCGAGGCTGGCGCCGACCAGTCGGCGGAACTTGCGGCGCGGCCGATTCCGGTCGAGGACGGCGACCTCGAGTTGGGCCGGTGTCAGCTCGCGTGGCCCCTCCCCGCCGTTCTGGCCCAGTGCCCTCACCGCGGCGGCCAGCAGCGGCGCGAGGGGCATGCCTTCGGCATAGGTCTCGCGCACGGCAGCGGCGACCTGCTCGGCGGAGCCGCCCATGACGACGAACCCACTCTCCTCCGCGACCGAGCCGTCGAACGTCAGCCGGAACATCTGATCCTCCGCGGCGGACTCCCCCACCTCGGCGACGACGATTTCCACTTCGTATGGCTTCGCCGTCTCGGTGAAGATCGTCCCCAGCGTCTGCGCGTAGGCATTCGCCAGTCCGCGCCCGGTCACGTCGCGCCGGTCGTAGGAGTAGCCCCGCAGATCGGCCAGGCGCACGCCGGCGACCCGCATGTTCTCGAACTCGTTGTACTTCCCCACCGCGGCGAACGCGATGCGGTCGTAGATCTCACTGATCTTGTGCAGTGCGCGGGAAGGGTTCTCCGCCACTAGCAGGATGCCGTCGGCGTACTGCATCACCGCGACGCTGCGGCCGCGGGCGATGCCCTTGCGGGCGAACTCGGCCTTGTCCTTGACGGCCTGCTCGGGCGAGACGTAGAACGGCATGGACACGCGGTCGGCTCCTCAGGCACTCGTCTGGTCGGACTCGTCGACGCGCAGCGGCGCGTGGGGGCCGCCGGGGCGCTCCATGCGGTCCTCGACGACGGCGCGTACGACGCGACCCACCGCCTCCTCTTCGAGGCGGCGGAACCCCTCGTCGGTGACGACCACGACTACCGGGTAGATGCGACGGGGCAGGTCGGGCCCTCCGGTGGCGGCGTCGTCATCGGCAGCGTCGTAGAGCGCCTGGGTGCAGGCGAGCACCGCGTCGTCCTCGGTGAAGTCCTCGCGGTACAGCTTCTTCAAGGCGCCGCGGGCGAACAGCGACCCCGACCCGACGGCGTGGTAGGAGTGCTCCTCGTAGCGCCCGCCGGTGATGTCGTAGCTGAAGATCCGACTGGCGCCGGTTTCCAGGTCGAACCCGGCGAAGAGTGGAACGACGGCCAGCCCCTGCATGGCCATGCCGAGGTTGGACCTGATCATGGTGGCTAACCGGTTGGCCTTGCCGTCCATCGACAGCGTGGTGCCCTCGATCTTCTCGTAGTGCTCCAGCTCGACTTGGAAGAGGCGCACCACCTCCACCGCGAGGCCGGCCGTGCCGGCGATCCCCACACAGGAGTAGTCGTCGGCGTGGAAGACCTTCTCGATGTCGCGTTGGGCGATGTAGTTGCCCATCGTCGCGCGGCGGTCGCCCGCCATGACCACGCCGCCCTCGAACGTCGCCGCGACGATCGTGGTGCCGTGCGGCACCTGCGTCGCCACAGCGTGCGCCCCCTGCGTCGCCGGCGACGTGCGCCGACCAGGCAGCAGATCGGGCAGGTGCCCGCCGAGGAACTCCGTGAACGACGACGTGCCAGCGGTCTGGAAGGCGGCGGGGAGCCGGCCACTACTGTCCGCTGCGGGCAAGATCACTCTCCCCCTTTTTGGATGAACGAGCGGACGAACTCCTCGGCGTTGGACTCGAGCACCTCGTCGATCTCGTCGAGGATGGAGTCGACATCCTCCGACAGGGCGTCGTGTCGTTCCTGGACGCCCTCGGCACCCCGCGTTTCGGTCTCGACCGTCTCCGCGTCCTCGCCGCGCTTCGACGTCCGCTGCTGACCGCCGGGCTCCTTGGTCGCCATGATCCCCGCCCTTCGTGGTCTCGGCGTACCCGACGAGCCTACCGTCGGCCATCGACGGGAGGGCCTGTCCGAGACGGCTCCCGACGCGCCGTCCGGCCGGCACACTGGCCGGGTGCGTCTCTACGAACTCGCCGAGGAGCTCTACCGGCTGCCGCCCGAGGACTTCGTGGTGGCGCGGGACGAGCGGGTTCGGACCCTGCGGCGGGCGGGCGCGCGCGAGCTGGCCGACGAGGTACGCCGGCTGCGCCGCCCCGCGGTGGCTGCCTGGCTGGTCAACCTGCTGGCGGCAACGCAGCGGCCGGCGCTGGAAGAACTGCTCGACGTAGGCGCGCGGATGCGTACGGCGAGCGCCGCAGCCGATCCCGCGCTGCGGGCGTTGACCGACGAGCGCCGGCGCCAGGTGACGGCGCTGACCCGCACGGCCGCGGAACTGGCCGACCGGCAGGTGGCGGCGGGAGTTCTCGCCGAGGTGACGGCGACCCTGGAGGCGGCGACGGCGGACCCGGCCGTGGCGGACGCGGTCCGTTCCGGTCGCTTGGTCCAGCCACTGGCGTACGCCGGCTTCGGCCCACTGCCGGAGGTTGCGACCGCGGTGGACGGTGGGAAGACCCCCGAGACCACAGTTCCCCGGAGGTTTCGGCCGCGGACGTCACGCACGCCGGGACGCAGCGAGCGCGCGGGACGCACGGCCGTCGAGGAGCGCGCGCAGGCAGGCCGAGAAGCCCGCGAGCTGGCCGGTGCGGCGGACGACGCCCAGCGCGCGTACGAAACCGCGACGACGCAGGCGGAGCGGGCGGCGACGGACGTGGCGCAGGCCGAAGCCGTCGTCCGGGAGGCCCGCGACGCCCTTGCCGAGGCGCGGGCCCAGCAACGAGCCACCCATCGTGCGGTCCGGGAAGCGGAGGTCAGAGCCCGCCGCGCACACGCTGCTGCGGAGGCGGCCCGGGAGCGGCTGGCCGCTCTCGACCGCGCGCCGGGTGCGCCGGTCAGCCCCCGGTGAGGGCCTCGACCAGCTCCGCCGCCGTCTCGCAGCGATCGAGGATGTCCCCCACGTGCGCCCGCGTCCCGCGCAGCGGCTCAAGCGTCGGCACCCGCTGCAGCGACTCGCGGCCCGGCAGGTCGAAGATCACCGAATCCCACGACGCGGCGGCGACGTCGTTGCCGTACTTGCGCAGGCACCGCCCACGGAAGTAGGCGCGAGTGTCCTCCGGCGGCGTACGCACCGCCTGCATCACGGTGTCCTCGTCGACCAGCCGCTCGATCCGCCCGCGCGCCACGAGCCGGTTGTAGAGCCCCCTGTCGTCGCGGACGTCGGAGTACTGCAGGTCGACGAGCTGGAGCCGCGGTGCGGACCACGGAAGGTCGTCACGGTTGCGGTACCCCTCGAGCAGCGACAGCTTTGCCACCCAGTCCAGCTCCCGGGCCAGCGACATGGGGTCGGTCTCCAACCGGGTGAGCACCGACTCCCAACGGTCGAGGACCTCGCGGGTGTCGGGGTCGGCGTCGCTGCCGTAGCGGTCCTCGACGAACTTGCGGGCCTGCTCGTAGTACTCCATCTGCAGCTGGACCGCGGTCACCGTCCGCCCGGAGCGCAGGGTGACCTGGTGGCGCAGCGTGGGGTCGTGGGACACCTCGTGCACGGCCGCCACCGGCTGCTCGACGGACAGATCGACGGAAAGGAACCCCTCCTCCACCATCGCCAGCACGAGCGCGGTGGTACCGACCTTGAGGTAGGTCGAGATCTCCGCGAGATTGGCGTCGCCGATGATGACGTGCAGGCGTCGGTAGCGCTCCGGATCGGCATGTGGTTCGTCGCGGGTGTTGATGATCGGCCGCTTCAGCGTCGTTTCCAGTCCGACTTCGACCTCGAAGAAGTCGGCGCGCTGGCTGACCTGGAACCCCTCGCCGCGACCGTCCTGCCCGATGCCGACCCGCCCGGCGCCGCACACCACCTGACGGGAGACGAAGAACGGCGTCACGTGGCGGACGATCTCGCTGAAGGGCGTCGCCCGGCTCATCAGGTAGTTCTCGTGGCACCCGTACGATGCGCCCTTGTTGTCGGTGTTGTTCTTGTACAGCTGAATGGGCTGCGCGGTCGGCAGTTGGGCGGCCCGCCGAGCCGCCTCGGCCATGATCCGCTCCCCCGCCTTGTCCCAGATCACCGCGTCGCGAGGATTGGTGATCTCCGGAGAGGAGTACTCCGGGTGCGCGTGGTCAACGTAGAGCCGCGCGCCGTTGATGAGGATGACGTTGGCCAGCCCCAAGTCCTCGTCCGTCAGCTGGCTCGGGTCGGCGACCTCGCGCGAGAGGTCGAACCCGCGCGCGTCGCGCAGCGGGTTCTCCTCTTCGAAGTCCCACCTGGCTCGTCGAGCCCGCTGGGAGCTCGGCGGCTGGTAGGCGTTGACCACCTGGGAGGACAGCAGCATCGCGTTGGCCCCCGGGTTGCCCGGCAGGGCGACGCCGTACTCGGTCTCCACCCCCATGACCCGCCGCACGCTCATAACGCGAGGGTACGCGGCGGAGCTAGCCTCCGTCCGTGATCGACCACCCGGCATCCGTCCGGGAACACCTGCGCGCGCACTCCCCCGACCTCAGGGCCGAGCGCATCCAGCCGGTCGGTACGGGGTGGGACAGCCATGCCTACCTCGTCGACGACGAATGGATCGTCCGCTACCCGAGACGTCCAGAAGTCGGCAAGAACCTGCGCACGGAGACCACGTTGCTGCGCTGGCTGCAGCAGCGGCTGCCCGCGGCTGTGCCGGTGCCCGAGCTGGTGACCGCCGAGCCGTTGTGTGTCCGGCACCGCATCGTCCGGGGGGAGCCGGTAGCCCGCGGGCAGCTCGGCGCGGCCGCCGGTCTCGGACGTTTCCTGGCCGCGCTGCACGCGGTGCCGGTTGCCGAGGCGGTTGCCCGCGGGGTCCCGGACCAGCAGCGCAGCCGAGAGGAAAGTCGCGCGCACCTCGCGGACATGCACCGGCGGGTGCTCCCGCTGCTCAACCGTGCCGAACGACGCGGTGGGCTGGCGGTGCTCGCGGCGGCGAGTGCCTGCGACGGTCACCAGCTGGTGCACGGGGACCTCGGCCCCGACCACGTGCTCACCGCAGGCGACCGGCTGGCCGGGGTCATCGACTGGTCGGACGCGCGTGTCGCGGACCCGGCCCGCGACCTCGCCTGGCCGCTGCACGGAGCTGACGCGACCTTCGGGGCGGTGGTCGCCGCGGCGTACGGCGGCGTACCGGACGCCCTGTGCGACCGGGCGCTCGGCTGGCATCGGTTGGGGCCGTGGTACGAAGTGCTGCACGGCCTGGACGGAGGCGGTGACGCCTTCGTTGCCAGCGGGCTCGCCGGCGTACGAGCCCGGCTCCCCGCGGCGAGGGGCGGCGGCGAAGCGAACGGTTAGAGATACTGGCCGGTGTTGGCGACGGTATCGATGGACCGACCCGCCTCGGTGCCCTGCTTGCCGGAGATGAGCGTGCGGATGTAGACGATCCGCTCACCCTTCTTGCCCGAGATCCGCGCCCAGTCGTCGGGGTTTGTCGTGTTCGGCAGGTCCTCGTTCTCCTTGAACTCATCGACGCAGGCCGCCAGCAGGTGGGCGATGCGAATCCCCTTCTGGCCGTGGTCGAGGAAGTCCTTGATGGCCATCTTCTTCGCCCGGTCGACGATGTTCTCGATCATCGCGCCGGAGTTGAAGTCCTTGAAGTAGAGGACCTCCTTGTCGCCGTTGGCGTAGGTGACCTCGAGGAAACGGTTGTCCTCCGCCTCGGTGTACATCCGCTCCACCGTGCGCTGGATCATCCCGGCCACCGTGGCGCCCCGGCTCCCGCCGTGCTCGGAGACGTCCTCGGGGTGGAGCGGGAGAGTCTCGGTGATGTACTTCGAGAAGATGTCGCGGGCCGCCTCGGCGTCCGGGCGCTCGATCTTGATCTTCACGTCCAGCCGGCCCGGCCGCAGGATCGCCGGGTCGATCATGTCCTCGCGGTTGGAGGCGCCGATGATGATGACGTTCTCCAGGCCCTCTACCCCGTCGATCTCGCTGAGCAGCTGCGGGACGATGGTGTTCTCCACATCGGAGGACACCCCCGAACCGCGGGTGCGGAACAGCGAGTCCATCTCGTCGAAGAAGACGATGACCGGGGTGCCGTCGCCAGCCTTCTCCCGTGCCCGCTGGAACACCAACCGGATGTGGCGTTCGGTCTCGCCGACGTACTTGTTGAGCAGCTCCGGGCCCTTGATGTTGAAGAAGTAGCTCTTCCCCTGCTGCGTGTCGGTGACCTGAGCCACCTTCTTGGCCAGCGAGTTGGCCACTGCCTTGGCGATCAGCGTCTTGCCGCATCCCGGCGGCCCGTAGAGCAGCACCCCCTTGGGTGGCCGCAACTGGTGCTCGCGGAACAGGTCCGGATGCAGATAGGGCAGCTCGACGGCATCCCTGATCTGCTCGATCTGAGCGCTGAGGCCGCCGATGAGGGAGTAGTCGATGTCAGGGACTTCCTCGAGGACGAGCTCCTCGACCTCCGACTTCGGGATGCGCTCGTAGACATAACCGGACCGAGGCTCGAGCAGCAGCGAGTCGCCCGGGCGCAGCGGGGCGTCGCGCAGCGTCTCGGCGAGCCGCACGATCCGCTCGTCGTCGGTGTGGCCGATGACCATGGCGCGGTCGCCGTCACCGAGCAGCTCCTTGAGCATCACCACCTCACCGAGGCGCTCGTAGGCCATCGCCGCGACCACGTTGAGTGCCTCGTTGAGCAGCAGCTCCTGGCCCGGTCGCAGCGTCTCCACGTCGATCTGGGGGCTCACCGCGACCCGCATCTTCCGTCCACCGGTGAAGACGTCGATGCTGTCGTCCTCGCCGTGGCCGATGAAGACCCCGAAGCCTGCCGGGGGCAGCGCCAGTCGGTCGACCTCCTCTTTCAGGGAGACGATCTGCTCGCGCGCCTCCTTGAGGGTGGTGACCAGTCGCTCGTTGTACGACGTCAGGCTGGACAGCCGCTGCTGTACCTCCACCATGCGGTCCTC
>JBBSMJ010000038.1:0-8484 GCA_038233235.1 Actinomycetes bacterium
CCAACTTCCAGGACGCCGGAGGTGGGCCGGTCCAGGCAGCCCAGCAGGTGCATGAGGGTGGACTTGCCGGAACCGGAGGGGCCGATGATGGCGGCGTACTCGCCGCCCTGCACGCGCAAGGTCACCCCGCGCAGCGCCTCGACCGCGACGCCGTCGAGCTGGTAGGTGCGGGTGACGTCGACAGCGGCGAGCGCCGCGTCGGCGGTCATTCGAGTTGTTGGCCCTCCCGCACCCGGTCGGCGCCCTTCACCACGACAGTGTCACCGGGCTGCACGCCTTCGACGACCTGCACGTTCGCTTCCCCCTCCGCGCCCAGCCGGACGGTACGACGCTCGACCAGTCCGTTCTTCACCACCCACACCGCGTCGGTGGAGCCGTCGCGCACGATGGCGGACACCGGCACGGCCACCGCGTTGTCTGCGGTACGCACCTTCAGGTCGGCGACGGCGGACATGCCCGGGCGCGGACGCGGCGCCGGGCGGCCGTCGGGCATAGTGCCGCCGGACAGTCGCAGGCGTACGACGTAGGTGACACCACCGCGGTCGGAGACGGTCGGGCTCAGGTCGACACTCGCCACCTTCGCCCGGTAGGTCGCCCCGGGAACGGCGTCGAGCTCCACGTCGGCCCGCACTCCCCGCTCGACGAGCAGTACGTCGGTCTCGTCGACCTCGGCGCGCAAGGACAGCGTCGAAACATCGGTCACCGTGAGCAGCTGGTCGCCGCTGTCGACCGGCACGCCGGCGGCCAGCCGTCCCTCGCTGCTGCCGCTGTCACCGCCGCCGCCGAGCAGCTGGTCGGCCTGCGCTCGCGCTTGCGCCGGGAGCCGGTCGACGAGACCGCCGACGTCCGCGCCGCCCGGCTGACCGCTGGTGCGCTCGAAGGACACCCGCCCCGAGATGGGCGCTATGACCTCGAGGTCCCTCACCGTGCGCTCGGCCGCCTCGACCGCGGCGCCGGTCTGCACGCGCTGAGCCAGCGACAGGGACGACAGCGCCTCGGCGAGTCCGCCGACGCCGGCGTTGAAGCTTTCTACCGCGGCGGCCGCCTGGGAACGGGCGGCGGCGTACTGCGCCTGGGCGCGTTCGACCGCCGCCAGCGCCTCCTTCCGCGCCTGGTCGTTGCGCAGCAGCCGGGCCGCCTGGCGCGCCCGGGAGAACCCCTCCTCGGCCGCCGCGTCGGCGTCCGCTTGCTCGGCGGAGACGTCGATCCCAGGTATGGAGACGCCGGAGGAGGCAGCGCGGGCATCCGCCGCGCGCGCCTGCCGCAAACGCTGCTGTGCCGTCGGCGACTCCAGGCGCAGCAGCACCGCGCCTGCCCTGACCCGTTGACCGTCGCGCACTCGAATCCGGGCGACACGGCCGTCCGCGGGGGCGGTGACCGTGGCGCTCCCGCGGGCGACGACGGTGGCGGGAGCCTCGACGACCTCGGTCACGGTGACCCGCCCCACCTGCGCCGTTTCGACCGGCAGCTGCTCCTCGCTGCAGGCTGCCCCGAGCAGCGCTACGCCGGCCGCGAAGGCCAGCGTCCGGGTCATCACGTACACCGCTTCATCGTAGGTCGCCGCGTCGTGTCGGCCAGTCGATCCCATAAGGACGGGCTTATCCTTGGCGCCGTGGCCCGGAGGGACCCCGTCACGGGTTCGCACAGCGACGCGGTCTTCCGAGCGTTGGCGGACCCGACCCGCCGTCGCGTGCTCGAACTGCTGCGCGACGGCGAGCGCCCCGTCGCCGATCTGGTGGCCGCCTGTGCGACGACCCAACCCGCCATGTCGCAGCATCTCCGCGCGCTGCGCGAGGCCGGGCTGGCGAACTACCGCCAGGACGGTAGGCGCCGCCACTACCGCATCGAAGAGAAGCCGCTGCACGAGGTCACGACATGGCTCGCGCAGTACGACGGTGGATCGCCGAGGCACTAGCCTCCCGCCGTGGCGTACCCGGCAGCGCGCCCGGAGCGCGGCGGCGGCCTGCGCGGTCGGCTGCGGTCCGTCCCCGCGCTACTGAGCTGGCGCCCGCGGCACCCCGCCCAGGTCTTTGTCCTTGCGTTCACCTTCGCCGTACTGGTCAGTACGGCGCTGCTCATGCTGCCGGCGTCGACCTCGTCGGGGGACGGGGCGCCACTGGTCACCGCTCTCTTCACCGCGACCTCGGCGGTGTGCGTGACCGGGCTCGTGGTGGTCGACACCGGTAGCTACTGGTCCGGCTTCGGCCAAGCAGTCATCCTGGGCAGCTTCCAGATCGGCGGCTTCGGCATCATGACGCTCGCCTCCCTGCTCGGCCTGGTGGTCTCTCGCCGGCTGGGGTTGCGTACCCGGCTGCTGGCGCAGGCGGAGACCAAGGCACTGTCCCTCGGTGACGTAGGCCAGGTCATCCGTGGGGTCGCCGTCATCAGCTTCACCATCGAGGCGGTCATTGCCGCCGTACTCGTCCTCCGGCTGCTGCTGGCCTACGACATGAGCCCTGCTGCGGCGGCGTACGAAGGTGTGTTCCATGCGGTCTCTGCGTTCAACAACGCCGGCTTCGTGCTGTACGCCGACAGCCTGACCCGCTACGTCACCGACCCGTGGGTGTCGGGATCCGTGGCCATCGGCGTTGCCCTCGGTTCGCTGGGCTTTCCGGTGCTCTTCGAGCTACGCCGGGAGCTGCGCAGCCCGCACCTGTGGTCGCTGCACACGAAGATCACCTTGACGACGACGGCCCTGCTGCTCGTCGGGGGGACTGCTGCCATCACGGCGTTCGAGTGGACCAACTCCGCCACGCTGGGTCCACTGAACGTCCCGGGGAAGCTGCTCGCCGGCTGGTTCCAGGGCACGATGCCGCGCTCAGGTGGCTTCAACACCGTCGACCACTCGCAGATGAACGAGTCCACCTGGCTGGTGACAGACGTCCTCATGTTCATCGGCGGCGGCAGCGCCAGCACCGCGGGGGGCATCAAGGTGACGACGTTCATGGTGCTGTTCTTCGCCATCATTGCGGAGGCGCGTGGCGACTCGACCGTCGATGCCTTCAACCGGCGGCTGCCCACTACGATCCTGCGGCAAGCGGTGACCGTGGCCCTGCTCAGTGTCGCCGCTGTCGTCAGTGCGACACTGCTCCTGCTGGCAATCAGTGGACTGGATCTCGACCGGGTCTTGTTCGAGGTCATATCCGCGTTCGGCACGGTGGGCTTGAGTACCGGGATCACTAGCCAACTTCCCGACTCGGGGCAGTACCTTCTGACCCTGCTGATGTTCGCCGGGCGGATCGGTCCGGCCACGCTGGCCTCCGCGCTGGCCGTGCGTCAGCGACGGCGCCTGTATCGCCTACCGGAGGAGCGACCCATCGTTGGCTAAGCAGCTCCACGAGGACGCCGTGCTGGTCGTGGGACTCGGACGCTTCGGCGGCGCCATCGCCACCACCCTGGTACGGCTCGGGCATCAGGTCCTCGCTGTCGACAGGGACCCCACCCTGGTGCAGGAGTTCTCCACCGAGCTGACCCACGTGGTGGAGGCGGATGCGACAAGCACCTCGGCGATGCGCCAACTCGGGGCCGCGGACTTCGACTTCGCCGTAGTCGGCATTGGCACCGGCATCGAGGCCAGCATCCTGTCCTCGTCGGTGCTGATCGAGCTGGGCGTCAAAGAGGTGTGGGCGAAGGCCATCACGTCCGCGCACGGGAAGATCCTCGACCGCATCGGGGTGACACACGTGGTCTATCCGGAGCACGACATGGGCGGTCGGGTGGCGCACCTGCTCACCGGCCGCATGATCGACTTCATCGAGTTCGACGACGGCTTCGCAATCGTGAAGACCCGCACCCCGCGGGAGGCGGTCGACCGCTCGCTCGGGGAGAGTGGGCTGCGTCGCAAGTACGGCGTCACGATCGTCGGCATCAAGCGACCGGGGCAAGACTTCACCTACGCGCAGGCGGACACCGTGGTTCACGACGGTGACCTGCTGATCGTCAGCGGCAAGACCAACCTGGTGGAGCGCTTCGCCGCGCTGACCTGAGGCGATCGGCTCCGGTCAGCTGGTGCCGGAGGCCAACTCGCGACCGCGGTCACGAGCGGCTTCCAGCGCGGCGAGAAACGCAGCGCGCACGCCGTGGTTCTCCAGCTCACGGATGGCGCTGATAGTGGTGCCGGCCGGCGAGGTCACCGCCTCCCGCAGCCGTCCGGGGTGCTCCCCGGAATCGCGCAGCATCAGCGCCGCGCCGTACGCACTCTGCACGATGAGGTCGTGGGCCACGGACCGCGGCAACCCGAGCAATATGCCCGCGTCCGTCATCGCTTCGACGAGGTAGAAGAAGTACGCCGGACCGCTGCCGGAGAGCGCGGTCACCGCATCCTGTTGGGACTCCGGGACGCGAATCACCTTTCCCACCGGGCGCAGCAGGTCCTCGGTGCGCTGCAGGTGCTCCTCCCGCGCATGCCGTCCAGCGGAGACCGCGCTCATCGCCTCGTCCACGATGACCGGTGTGTTCGACATGACGCGAACCACCGGCACGCCCTCGACGAGCCGGCCCTCGATGGTCGAGGTGGGGATGCCCGCGGCCACGGACACCACCAGCCGATCCGCTGACACGGCCGGCCCCAACTCATCCAGCAGCGCGGTCATGTCCTGCGGCTTGACGGCTATGAGCAACGTGTCGGCGCGCTTTGCCGCCTCGGTGTTGGTCGTCACTTCGACGCCGTACCGCTCGCGCAGCAGGTCCGCACGATCGCCACGACGGATGGTCGCCAGCAGGTCCGCCGCGGGCCGGCCGGCGCGCAACATGCCGGACAGCAGCGCCTCCCCCATCTTGCCGGCCCCGATCACCGCTACCCGATCGGTCATCGCTTGCTCACCACCGAACGCAGGAAGAACGCAGTGTTGGCGGGACGCTCGGCCATGCGGCGCATCAGGTAGGCGTACCACTCGTCGCCGTACGGCGTGTAGATGCGCACCTTCTCGCCCTCGCGAGCCAGTCGACGTTGCTCGTCGGGACGTACGCCGTAAAGCATCTGATACTCGTGGCTGCCTTGCGAACGTCCGTGCCGCGCGGCGAGCGCGCCGGCGATGTCGATGAGCCGCGGGTCGTGCGTGGCGATCATCGGGTAACCCTGGCCGGACATCAGCACCTCGAGGCAGCGGACGTAAGACTTGTCCGACCCCTCGCGGCTCTCGAAGGCGACATCCGCCGGGGCGTCGTAGGCCCCTTTGCACAACCGAATACGGCTGCCCTCACCAGCGAGCTCGCGACAGTCGTCGACCGTACGCCGCAGGTAGGTCTGCAGTACGCCGCCCACGTCGGGGAAGTCGCCGCGCAACTTCCGCAGGATGCGCAGTGTGGAGTCGACCGTGTGGTGCTCCTCCATGTCGAGGGTGACCGTCGTGCCGGCAGTGCGCGCCGTCTCGCAGATTCGCGCCGCGTTGTCCGTCGCGATGCGTTCGCCGTCACCGGGCAGCGCTTGCCCCACTGCGGAGAGCTTGACCGACACCTCGGTTCCGCTAGTCAGCCCAGCGTCGGCCAGTTGCGATAGCAGCGTCAGATAGGCCTTGGTCGTGGCGTCCGCCTGGCCGCTGTCGGTGGTGTCCTCGCCCAGGTGGTCCAGGCTGACGAGCAGCCCGTCGGCGACCAGCGTCCGGGCAGTGCGTACGGCGTCGTCGACACCCTCCCCCGCCACGAATCGGGCAACGACGCCGCGGGAGATAGGCGCTGTGGTGACGAGGTGCTTGAAACGCTGGCTTCCTGACAGTGCAAGCAGCGGACGGCGGAGCACGTGGGGTCCCTCCCTTTCGCCGAGACGCCACCGCCCCGGAGCCGCCGCCCAGGTTACGGGTCGCCCAAGTTACGGGTCGCCAGCAGCCCAAGTCAGGCGCTACGCCGTCGCAGCGTCGCCGCGCCCAGCGCCACCGCCAGTGCGATACAGCCGACGATCACGCCGAGATCAGTCACCAGATCGCCGTTGACCGCCGTGGACACGGTGACGCGCCGCATGGCGTCCACGGCGTAGGACAGCGGCAGCACGTCGGAGATCCAGCGCAAAATGTCGGGCATCTGCTCGCGCGGCACCAGCAAGCCGCAGAGCAACACCTGAGGGAGGACGACGGCGGGCATGAACTGGACGGCCTGGAACTCGGTGGTCGCGAAGGCGCTGACGAGCAGCCCCAGCGCCGTACCCAGCAGCCCGTCGAGCACGGCGACGGTGACCGCCAGCCAGAGTGGCCCGGCGACATCGAGGCCGAGCGGTCCCAGCGCCAGCGCCGCCGCCAGCCCGGCCTGGACGATCGCCAACAGTCCGAAGGCGATGGCGTAGCCGCCGACGAAAGCGGCCTTGCTCATCGGCATGGTGAGCAGTCGCTCCAGCGTGCCGGAACGGCGTTCGCGCAACGTGGCAACTGACGTGACGAGGAACATGACGACGAACGGAAAGAGCCCGAGCAGCGGAGCGCCGATCCGGTCGAACACCTGCGGCGAACCCTCGTACAGCCAGGCGAGCAACGCGAGCAGCAGGCAGGGGACGAGCAGCAGCATGGCCAGTGTCCGGTGATCGCGGCGCACCTGGAGCAGGACGCGGTGAGCGGTGGCGAGCAGCGCGCTCATACCGTCACCTCCGCCTGGTCAACCAGCCGCAGGAACGCCGCTTCGATGTCCGCGCTGTCGGTAGCTCGGCGCAGCGCCGCAGGCGTGTCATCAGCCAGCAGTTGGCCGTCACGCAGGAGCAGCAGCCGGTCGCAGCGCACCGCCTCGTCCATGACATGGCTGGACACCAGCAGCGTCGCACCGGCGGTGGCCAGCCGGTGGAACAGCGACCACAGGTCGCGGCGCAGCACTGGATCCAGGCCGACCGTCGGCTCGTCGAGGACCAGCAGCTCCGGCGTACCGAGCAGCGCCGTGGCCAGCGATACGCGGGCTTGCTGCCCGCCGGACAGTCGCGACACCACGTCGTCCGCATGGGTGCTCAGCCTCACCTCGTCGAGCACTCGGTCGACGTCCGACCCGGGTGCCCGTAGCACTCGAGCGAAGTACTGCAGGTTCTGGCGAACCGACAGGTCCGGGTAGACCGAGGGCGCCTGGGTGACGTAACCGACGCGCTGACGCAGCGGCGGACTGCCGGCGGGCAGTCCGAGGACATCGACGCTCCCACCAGCCACGACCTGGACTCCCACCAGACAGCGCATCAGCGTCGTCTTGCCGCATCCGCTGGGCCCGAGCAGCCCGGTGACGGAACCTGCAGGGACGGAAAAGCTCAGGCCGTGGATCACCACCCGGCCGCCGCGTACCACCCGCAGCTCGTGGACCGACACTGTGTTATTCACCATACGTTGAATAATCCTCGAGTCCCGCCACGCCGTCAAGGTCTCCCGGTCTGCGACGGCGCAAAGCCGGCAAATGGGTCACGCCGAACGTCGGGAAGCGGGAGACCGCGATCAACACCGCGGGGGACCGGGGGGTCGGGGCCGGGGCCCTCGGTCAGGGGATTGGGCCGGGCGGCCGGGGCGGCCGGGCGGCCGGGGCGGCGGGGCGGCCGGGCGGCCGGGGACGGGGGACGGGTCGCCGGGTTGGGGCCAACAGCCAGGCCACGGCTAGTCCCATGGCTAGGCCAGCTGGCCGTCCTCGCTCAGATAGCGCTGCACGACCGGCGCCACCAAGGCGACGACCAGTTCCACATCTGCGGACGCCAGCGGCTCGACGCGAACGACGTACCTGAGCAGGGCGACTCCGACCAGCTGCCCAGCCGCTGCCTCGAGGCGCAGCTCCCGGTCGGGCAGGTCGAGCTCGGCCGCTATGCGAGCGAGCAGTGCCCGCATCACGAACTGCCGGAGCATGGCCGCCGCCCGCTCGTGCGTCATCGCCGAGCGGAGCATCGCCAGGAAGGGGGCGCGTCGCGCCGGGTCCTCCCACACCGAGAAGAAGAAGCGCGTCACCCGCTCGCCCAGCCCGTCGAGACCCGGCGCCAACACCTCGGGCAGCGCTGCCCCGGGCTCGAAAGGCAGATCCATTGCAGCGACGAAGATCTGCTCCTTGCTGCCGAGATAGTGGTGTACGAGGGCCGGGTCAACGCCGGCCCGCCGAGCGATGCCGCGGATGGTTGCCGCGTCGTACCCGTGCTCGGCGAACTCCTCCCGGGCAGCCGCCACCACCACGGTGCGGGTGTCCGTGGATCCCGCCGGGCGGCCTGGTCGTCGCCGCTTCACCGTCACCCCGGTGTCCTGGCCACGTGCAGGTGGGTCCGGTAGGTCACTCGAAGCGTCCCGTCGATGCATGCGGCTGCCACTGCGGCCCGCTGTTCGGCCAGAAACTCTGCCGCCGCCGCGCCGAGCTGGATGACATTGGAGTGCGTCGAGATCTCCACGACGTAGTCGTCGACGGAAATGTTCCGGTACCAGAACATGTCGTGCCGCTCCACGGCGGCGAACAAGCCGGTTTGGCGCAGGTAGTCATCCAGGTGGTGAAGCTCGAAGCCCACGTCGCATCGGCCGGATCGGTCCATCCCCCGCCGAGCCAGCGACTCCTCGTAGGCGA
>JBBSMJ010000039.1:0-8389 GCA_038233235.1 Actinomycetes bacterium
GCTTCGACGTGTCGAACCTGCAGGGCACCAACGTGGTGGGCTCCATGGTCGTCTTCGAGGACGGGCTGGCGCGCAAGGGCGAGTACCGCCGCTTCGCGCTGCGCACCGTCGGCGGGCAGCCCGACGATGCGTACGCCGGCGGGCAGCCCGACGATGCGTACGCCGGCGAGCCGCAGCGCACCGCCAACGACGTGGCGGCGATCCACGAGGTGGTCAGCCGCCGATTCCGCCGCTACCTCGAGGAGCGGGAGGCGACCGGGGAGCTCGACGAACTCGCGGGTCACCCAGGGGAGTCGGGTGATCCGGGCGGGCCGTCGGCCATCGACCCGGACACCGGTCGTCCGCGTCGCTTCGCCTACCCGCCGAACCTGGTCGTCGTGGATGGCGGTGCCCCGCAGGTGGCCGCAGCCCACCGGGCGCTCGCCGACCTGGGCATCGACGATATCGCGCTGTGCGGACTGGCCAAGCGCCTCGAGGAGGTGTGGCTCCCGGGGGAAGCCGACCCCGTCGTGCTGTCTCGCACCAGCGAGGGGCTCTACCTGCTCCAGCGGGTGCGCGACGAGGCGCACCGCTTCGCCATCGCCTTCCACCGCACTCGTCGTTCGAAGTCGATGACGGCCAGCGCGCTGGACGGCGTACCGGGTCTGGGCGAGACTCGGCGCAAGGCGCTGCTGCGCCACTTCGGGTCACTGCGGCGACTGCGGGCTGCGTCGATCGAGGAGGTCATGGCGGTCCCCGGTGTCGGTCGGCGTACCGCGGAGTCCGTGGTCGCGGCACTGGCCCCGGCTGGTGCGGATGCCCCCGTCGACAATCCGGCCGTCGACCCGTCCACGGGTGAGATCCTGCCCGCCGTGTCCGAAAGGTTGTCCCCGTGATCACCGGTGCGGCCGTGGTCGATCCCCGTCAGGTTCCCGAAGTCGCCATCCTCACCGGCATGTCCGGCGCGGGCCGCAGCACCGCCGCCAAGGTGCTGGAGGACCTCGGGTGGTTCGTCGTGGACAACCTGCCGCCGTCCCTGCTGGCGTCCATGGCCGAGCTCGGCGCGCGGGCTCAGGGCGGGGTGCCCCGACTGGCCGCGGTAGTCGACGTACGCAGCCGTGCGTTCTTCGCGGACCTCAAGGATGCGCTCGACAGCCTTCGCCATCAGCAGATGCCGCCGCGGGTGCTGTTCCTCGAGGCGACGGACGCCGCTCTGGTGCGGCGGTTCGAGAGCGTACGCCGGCCGCACCCGCTGCAGGGTGACGGGCGGTTGGTCGACGGCATCACCCGTGAACGTGAGCTGCTGATCGACCTCCGCGGTGAGGCAGACCTCGTCATCGACACCTCCGAACTCAACGTCCACGGCCTCAGGGCGAAGGTGGAGGCGGCGTTCAGCGATGTCCGCGACCCGCAGCTGCGCGCCACGGTCATGTCCTTCGGCTACAAGTACGGCCTGCCGGTCGACGCCGACTTGGTCGCCGACTGCCGTTTCCTGCCCAACCCGCACTGGGTGGCCGAACTGCGTCCTCATTCCGGCCTGGATGCCGCGGTCAGCGACTACGTGCTCGACCAGCCAGGAGCCAAGGAGTTCCTTGGCAGCTATGTCGAGCTATTGCGATTGATCGCCGATGGTTACCGCCGGGAGGGCAAGCGCTACGCCACCATCGCCGTCGGCTGCACCGGTGGCAAGCACCGCAGTGTCACCATGGCCGAACAGCTCGGTGCGCAGCTGTCCGGCTACGGCATCGAGACCACAGTCGTGCACCGCGACCTGGGACGCGAGTGAGCCCGCCGGGCGGGGGACCGGCCGTCGTCGCCTTTGGGGGAGGTCACGGACTGGCCGCCTCCCTCGCTGCGCTTCGCCGGGTGACCGACCGGCTGACCGCCGTCGTAACCGTGGCCGATGACGGCGGGTCAAGCGGCCGCTTGCGGACGGAGCTGGGGGTGCTGCCGCCGGGTGATCTGCGGATGGCGCTGGCGGCGCTGTGCGGCGACGACGCCTGGGGCCAGACCTGGAGCCGGGTGGTGCAGCACCGGTTCCGCAGCCATGGCGATCTGCACGGGCACGCGTTGGGCAACCTGCTCATCGTCGCCCTGTGGGAGCAGCTGGGGGAGCCGGTCGCCGCGCTGGACTGGGTGGGCCGCCTGCTCGGTGCGCACGGCCGGGTGTTGCCGATGTCGCTGGTGCCGCTGGAGATCCGAGCCGAAGTCCTCGGTGGCGACCCCGACTGGCCCGACATGCTCACGACCGTGCGCGGACAGGTGGCCGTAGCCACGACGCCGGGGAAGGTCGTGGGGATCACCCTCGAGCCGAGTGACCCGCCCGCCGCGCCGGACGCGGTGGCGGCCATCCGCGCCGCCGATTGGGTCGTGCTCGGTCCGGGATCGTGGTTCACCAGCGTCCTGCCTCACCTGCTGGTGCCCGAGCTGGCGGCCGCGCTGGTGGAAACCACCGCGCGCAGGTTGATCGTCCTCAACATGGCGCCGCAGGAGGGTGAGACAGCGGGCTTCTCGGCGGAGACTCACCTGGAGGTGCTCGCCACGCACGCCCCCGACCTGGCCATCGATGCGGTGCTCGCCGACACTGACGCCGCTCGTGCCGAACCTGGGTTGGGAGCGGCGGCCGAGGCGCTGGGCGCCCAACTCGTCACCGCCGATGTCGCGATGCGCGATGGCTCCCCCCGCCATCATCCGGAGCGGTTGGCGGCGGCGTACGCTGCCCTCTTCGCGGCGGCGGCTAGCGGTGGCGCACTCGTCGGTCCTGGCGACGCCTCCAGACATGACACCGCGGAGGACAGGGAGCGGCAAGGATGGCGATGACCGCGGCGGTCAAGGACGAGTTGAGCCGGCTGGTCGTGACCCGCTCGTGTTGCCGGAAGGCCGAAGTCTCCTCGATGCTCCGCTTTGCCGGCGGCCTGCATCTGGCCAGCGGCCGCATCGTGGTCGAAGCCGAGCTGGATACGGGTGCTGCGGCGCGGAGGCTGCGCCGCGACGTCGCCGACGTGTTCGGTCACACCTCCACCGTCACCGTGGTGTCCCCAGGCGGACTGCGCCGCGGCACCCACTACGTCGTACGCGTGGTCGAAGCCGGTGAGCTGCTGGCCCGCCAGACCGGTCTCGTCGACGGTCGGGGGCGGCCAGTGCGCGGACTGCCGCCGCAGGTCGTCTCGGGCTCCGCCTGTGACGCCGAGGCCGCCTGGCGCGGGGCATTCATCGCGCATGGCTCGCTCACCGAGCCCGGTAGGTCCTCCGCGCTGGAGGTGACCTGTCCGGGCCCAGAGGCGGCACTGGCGCTGGTCGGTGCTGCTCGCCGCCTCGGAGTCGGGTCCAAGGCGCGGGAGGTGCGCGGCGTCGATCGGGTCGTCATCCGTGACGGGGATGCCATCGGCGCGCTGCTGACCCGGCTGGGCGCCCACGAGAGCCTGCTCGCCTGGGAAGAGCGGCGGATGCGCCGCGAGGTGCGGGCCACGGCGAATCGGCTGGCCAACTTCGACGATGCCAACCTGCGCCGCTCCGCTCGGGCGGCTGTCGCGTCGGGGGCTCGGGTCGAACGCGCGCTCGAGCTACTCGGTGACACACTGCCCGACCACCTCGCCGAAGCCGGCCGGCTCCGGCTGGAACATCGCCAGGCCAGCCTCGAAGAGCTCGGCGCGCTCGCTGACCCGCCGATGACCAAGGACGCGGTGGCTGGCCGGCTGCGTCGGCTGCTCGCCATGGCGGACAAGCGTGCCCAGGAGCTGGGGGTGGCGGGGACGGAGGCGAACCTCACCCCGGAGATGCTCGCCCCCTGACCGGTAAGGTCGGAGCAGGTCAATGCGGCAGCCGAGAGCTGCGCACGAGCACGCGTACCCGAGGAGCATCCTGTGACGATCCGCGTAGGCATCAACGGATTCGGCCGCATCGGCCGCAACTTCTTCCGGGCGGTATTGGCCCAAGGCGCCGACGAGATCGAGATCGTGGCGGCCAACGACCTGGGTGACAACACCATGCTCGCTCACCTGCTCCGCTACGACACCATCCTCGGGCGACTCGACACCGAGGTGACGGCGACCGGTGACTCCATCGCCGCAGGCGGCCACACCATCAAGGTGTTGGCGGAGCGCGACCCGGCCGCGCTGCCGTGGGGCGACCTCGGCGTCGACGTGGTTGTGGAGTCCACCGGACTGTTCACCAAAGCCGCTGACGCTCGCAAACACATCGAGGGCGGCGCCAAGAAGGTCGTCATCTCCGCGCCGGCCAAGGACGAGGACATCACCCTCGTCATGGGCGTCAACCACGACGCCTACGACGGCGCCAAGCACGACATCATCTCCAACGCATCCTGTACGACGAACTGCGTGGCGCCGATGGCGAAGGTGTTGCTCGACAGCTTCGGGATCGTCAAGGGGCTGATGACCACGATCCACGCCTACACCGCCGACCAGAACCTTCAGGATGGTCCGCACAAGGACCTCCGCCGCGCGCGCGCCGCAGCGATGAACATCGTGCCGACGTCCACCGGTGCCGCAAAGGCCACGGCGTTGGTGCTGCCCGAGCTGAAAGGCAAGTTGGACGGCACGGCGCTGCGGGTGCCGGTGATCACTGGGTCGGTCACCGATCTCGTGGTCGAGCTCGAACGCGAGGTGACCAAGGACGAGGTCAACGCCGCGTACCGGGCGGCGGCGGAGACCAGCCTCAAGGGTTTCCTGGAGTACACCGAGGAGCCGATCGTCTCCTCCGACATCGTCACCTCCCCGGCCTCGTGCACGTTCGACGCGGAGCTGACGATGGCGCAGGGGACTCAAGTCAAGGTGATCGGGTGGTACGACAACGAGTGGGGTTACTCCAACCGGCTCGTCGACGTCGTACAGCTCGTCGGCCGTCAGCTCTGAATCCCCGCCTACCCCGCTGATGAGGACGGTCGACGACCTCGACGTCGCAGGTCGGCGCGTGCTGGTGCGTTCCGATCTCAACGTCCCGCTGGATCACGGCGGCATTGCCGATGACGGCCGGGTGCGGGCGTCCGCACCGACCATCGCGACGCTGGCCGAGCGGGGAGCGCGCGTCGTGGTGTGCTCACATCTCGGACGTCCGAAGGGGGCACCAGATCCCGCGCTGACGTTGGCGCCGGTGGCCGCGCGGCTCGGCGAGCTGCTCGGCCGGCCGGTGCAGTTCGCCCCCGACACCGTGGGCGAGCGGGCGGCCGCAGCGGTTGACGCCCTCCACGACGGCGATGTGGCGGTGCTGGAGAACCTGCGCTTCGAGCCGGGCGAGACCAGCAAGGACGACGCCGAGCGGGCCGCGTTCGCCGCCCGGTTGGCGGCCCTTGCCGAGATCTACGTGGGTGACGGGTTCGGCGCCGTACACCGTCGCCACGCCAGCGTCTACGACGTGCCGCTGCTGTTGCCGCACGCCGCGGGTGATCTCGTCCGGGCGGAGGTGGAGGTGCTGCGCCGGCTCACCGAATCGCCGCAGCGCCCGTACGCCGTGGTGCTGGGCGGCGCCAAGGTGTCCGACAAGCTGGCGGTCATCGACAACCTGCTGGGCCTCGTCGATCGGTTGCTCGTCGGTGGCGGCATGGCCTATACGTTCCTCGCGGCGCAGGGGATGGAGGTCGGCGGCTCCTTGCTGGAGGTCGAGCAGGTGGACACAGTCCGGAGCGCACTCGAGCGAGCTCGGGCGAGCGGGGTCGACGTAGTGCTCCCCGTCGACATCGTGGCCGCCACCGAGTTCGCGGCGGATGCGGCTCACGAGGTCGTACCCGCCGACGCCATCCCCGCCGACCGGATGGGGCTGGACATCGGTCCGATGTCGGGGGAGTTGTTCGCGTCCCGGCTGACCGACGCCCGCACCGTGTTCTGGAACGGCCCGATGGGTGTCGCGGAGTTCGCCGCCTTTGCCGGCGGCACGCGGGCGGTCGCCGATGCGCTCACCAAGGTCGACGGTCTCACCGTCGTCGGCGGGGGTGACTCCGCCGCCGCCGTCCGCCAGCTGGGCTACCCCGCGGACTCCTTCGGCCATATCTCCACCGGCGGCGGCGCGAGCCTTGAGTACCTCGAGGGCAAGGCGCTGCCTGGCCTGACGGTGTTGGAGGAGTAGTTCATGGCGACGTCGAAGCTCGGCCGCACCCCGCTCATGGCCGGCAACTGGAAGATGCACCTCAACCATCTCGAGGCCATCGCCCACGTGCAGAAGCTCGCATTCACGCTGACCGACCGCGACTTCGACGCCGTCGAAGTGGCGGTGTTCCCGCCGTTCATCGACCTGCGCAGCGTGCAGACGCTCGTCGACGGGGACCGGCTGCGGATCCGGTACGGCGCTCAGGACCTTTCCCCCCACGACGCGGGGGCCTACACCGGCGACGTGTCCGGCGCGATGCTGGCGAAGCTTGGGTGCACCTACGTGTTGGTCGGCCATTCCGAGCGGCGGGCGCTGCACGGGGAGGACGACGCGCTCGTCGGTCAGAAGGTGGTGGCGGCCCTGCGGCACGGCCTGGCGCCGATTCTCTGCGTGGGGGAGGGTCTGGACGTCCGCCGCAACGGTGGACAGGTGGCGCACTGCCTGGGGCAGCTCGACGGGGGGCTCGGCGGCGTACCTGTTGAGCAAGTCGGGCACGTGGTGGTCGCCTACGAGCCGGTCTGGGCGATCGGCACCGGAGAGGTGGCGACCCCGGAGGACGCGCAGGAGGTGTGCGCCGCGGTCCGCGCGAGGGTGGCCGACCTCTACGACGACGAGTCGTCGCGTTCACTTCGCATCCTGTACGGCGGGTCCGTCAAGGCCGGCAACGCTGCGGGGATCATGGCCCAGCCAGACATCGACGGAGCGCTGGTCGGTGGGGCAAGCCTCGACGTGGACGAGTTCGTCGGCATCTGCCGCTTCTCCGAGCAACTCGCGTAGAGCGGCTGTGCAGAGAGGATAGGCTGCCATCGTGGTTGTCGCTTTCACCGTCGTCCTCGTCATCACCAGCCTGCTCATGGTGGTCCTCGTCCTGCTCCACAAGGGTAAGGGTGGGGGGCTGTCCGACATGTTCGGCGGAGGAGCCACCTCATCCCTCGGCGGATCCGCCGTCGTCGAGAAGAACCTCGACCGCATCACGATCGGCACTGGCATCCTGTGGTTCGCGTGCATCGTCTCGCTGGGGCTGCTGCTGAAGTAATGACCTGCCAGCCCCGGAGGCTGGCGTCGCTTGTGTCCGCTGCGCCGCAGGCGTGGCGCCGATGATCTGGAAGGGGTCATCTTGGCTCGTGGCAGCGCGATTCGGGGAAGCCGAGTCGGAGCCGGTCCGATGGGAGAAGCCGAACGAGGGGACTCCGCCCCGCGGCATCGGGTGTCGTTCTGGTGCGCCAACGCCCACGAGACCCGGCCGAGTTTCGCCGACGACGCGCAGGTGCCGGCGACCTGGGACTGCCCGCGCTGTGGTTTTCCGGCCAGCCGGGATCAGCAGAACCCTCCGTCGCCGCCGCGCAACGAGCCGTACAAGACCCACCTCGCCTACGTGCGCGAGCGGCGCACCGACGCGGACGGTGAGGCCATCCTCGCCGAGGCGCTGGAGCGCTTGCGCACCGGCGGAATGCCGTATCCGCGGGCCTAGCATTGGCGGCGTAGCACCGCCCTCTGTTGACTAGCTGTAGTAGCTCCATCTCTCTGCGTCATTTGCCTGGCCAAGTATCCTTCTTGGTCTTTCCGTCTCTTAAAGCGACGCGCCAATCACTGTTAGCAACAAGAGACGTGTCGAGTTACGCCAACCGAGCCATCTTTGCGGAGGAATACCGAGTTTCTCGGCAGTTCTCCCCGTCCAGCTGCCCTAATGGCACTCCACCGCCCGTCGGGTTGGCGGTGGCGCCGGAGAGGGGGCAGCGGTCATGTGGGCACCGACGCGACGGGCCTTCCTCGGCGCCTCCGTGCCGGCCCTGCTGGCTGTTACTCCGACAACCGCCGCCGCGGCCACCACGACTGCCGCCACCGGTGCTGGGCCGCCGACCGTGCTGGTGGACCCACCGACAGGCGATGCAGGGACGGACACCGCTGCCGTGCAGGCGGCGTTCGCCGAATGCAAGCGGAGAGCGGCCCGGTCCTACGACATCGGCGGCGGCCGAACCCGCTACCTGGGACTGCCTACGCTGGAGTTGCGGCACGGGGACTACGCCCTCGACCAGTCACTGCGCATCAAGTACACCCACGGCTTCCGTATTCTCGGCCAGGGTCGCTGGGCCACCCGCATCGTGTGGTCCGGACCCAGCTACCTGTTGCACATCGAGCGCTCCGGGGCGATCGAGGTGTCCGGGCTGCGGGTCAGCGGGCAGTCTGGCGCCAGCGCAAGTGGCCAAGTGGTCGGGCTCGCGCAGGACTCCGGATTCTGTCGCGTGGTCGAGCGCAGTGATGACGGCGTCGGGCCCATCGGTGGCAGCACCCTCATGCTCACGTTCACCGA
>JBBSMJ010000040.1:0-8383 GCA_038233235.1 Actinomycetes bacterium
CATGGAATTCATTCTCTGGCTCCTCGCCGTCATCCTCGTCATCGCGGGCATCTACGTCGCCTTTGTCCGCAAGCAGCTGGTGCTGGGCATCGTGCTCATCATCGTCGGCCTGCTGGTCGGCCCGGGTGGTGTCAGCATCTTGAGCTAAGGCTCGCGGGTGCGTCGGCCCGGCGTCCGGCCATCATCGGCTGGAGTCGTCCGGCGCACCCGCGAGTTCGCGTTCGTCGACGTAGCACCAACCCCACCGCTCCCCTGGTTCGGCTGACGCGGCCACGGCGTGGTCCGTCGCGTCAGCGTGCACGCGGGCATGACGGTTGGGGGAGGAGTCACAGCCGCCGACGTGCCCGCAGGTGAGGCACAACCGCAGATGAACCCAGGTGGCGTCGGCGCGGACGCAGTCCTCGCATCCCCAACTGGAGGGCAGCGTCGCGGGCACGTCCGGGAGATGAGGGCAGGCGGACTGCCTGTCCAGGGCGGGCCGCGCCACTCGCGATGTGTCCAGTCCACGATCTTGGCGATCACCGTCCGCTAGCTCGGTGTGCACCGAGGCAGCCAACCGGTGGGCGCTGCTGTGCTCCGTATCGACGATCTTGTCGACGCCGGCTTCGGCGAGGGTGCTGACATCCGCGTCTCCGTCGACCCGCACCACCACGGTGGTCTGCGGTGCCAGCCCACGCACGATGGCCGCCTGCCGGGCGGCCATCTCCGCATTGTCGTCGCCGATGACGACCAGCCGCGCCCGCGGCACCGCAGCCTCCGTGAGCACGTGCTGCTTGGTCGCGTCACCCCTGATCACCTGCCAGCCACGCGCCTCCGCCTCGGCCGCCCCGTCCGGGTTGAGCGTGGTCAGTACGAACGGCACCTGCCGCGCCTCCAGCCCCAGCCCCACCTCCCGCGCTCCGTCGCCGTAGCCGAGGATCACTACGTGGTCGCGGTAGGCCGCCGCGTCAACCCCGCTGGCTGCGAGCGCGTCGCTTCCCGCAGGAGTTCGTGCGCGCCGCCCCCACCGCCCGCCCAGCCCGGCGCCGGCCGTGCCCAGCCAGGGGGTCGCCACCATGAGCAGGACAGTGGCGGCGATGAACGCCTGCGAACCGTCCTCACCGAGCCCGGCCGGGGTGAGCCCGGCGCGCCGGCCAGCACCCTCCAGGACAAAGGAGAACTCACCGACCTGGGCAAGCAGCAGCGTGGTCGCGATCACGGTCTGCCCGGTACGGCGCACGGCGACCGCCGCAACGGCCGTCGTCGCCAGCTTCACGACCAGCACCAGTGCCACCGCGGCCACCACCAGCGGCCAGTTGGTTATGACGAAACCGACATCGAGCAGCATGCCCACCGACACGAAGAACGTCGCGCTGAACAGAATTTGCAGCGGCAGGATCTCCCCCAGCGCGTGACTGCTGTGCCGGCTCTCGCTGACCATGAGACCGGCGAGGAACGCGCCCAGGGAGACGCTGACGCCAGCGAGACTGGTGAGGTGCGCCGTACCGAAGCACACCGCGATGATGGTGAGCAGGAACACCTCGGGGGAGCAGGTCCGCGCCACGACCTCGAGCAGCGGCGGCATGATGCGCCGCGCCACCACGAGCACCGCGGCGACGACCCCGGCGGCGCGGAGCAGGGCGAGGGCAAGGTCGGTGGCCGAGGTGGTCGAGCCGCCGAGTAGTGGCACCAGCAGAACCATCGCGACGACCGCAAGGTCCTGCAGGATGAGAAAGGCCACCGCGGTTTGCCCCGTCGCTGTCCCGGTCTCCCCGCGGCTGCTCAGCAACTTCAAGACGATCGCGGTCGAGGACAACGCGACCAGGAAGCCGGTGAACACCGCGGCCCGCCATGGCACCCCGAAGGCCATGAGAGTCCCCGTGACCACCATCACGGTCAGGGCCACCTGCAGGGTCCCGCCGACCAGGATCAAGGTCTTCAGCCGGGCGAGCCGGTCGAGGGAGAACTCGATGCCGATGGTGAACAGCAGCAGTATCACGCCGATCTCGGCCGCGGCGTCCACGACTTCGCGGGCGCTGATCAGGCCGAGGGCGTTGGGGCCGATCAGCACCCCCGCAAGCAGGAACCCGACGATCGGGACGACACGGACGCGCGCCGAGAAGTAGCCGATGAGGGCAGCCGCCACCAGCAGCGCGACGAGCTGGGTGAGGAAAGCCGGAGGCCCCCCGGCTTCGACAGCGAGCGGATAGGTCACCGGCGGCTGGCTACCACGAGCTGAGGGTCGCGGATCGGCGTCGGTCAGCCGGCCGCGGTGGCCAGCACTGGCAGGTTCAAGCGTTCGCGAATCTGCGCTTGGACCTTATGGGCGGGCTGGGTGGCGTCGATGGTGGCGACGTACTCCTTGCGACGGAACAGCTCTAGCAGGGGTTTGGTCTTCTCGTGGTAGTCCCGCAGTCGCGCCTCCAACGCCTCCTCGGTGTCGTCGTCCCGGGCGACGAGTTGCCCGCCGCACACGTCACACGTGTCCGGGACGTTCGGGCGGTGGGCGATGAGGTTGTAGTCCAGCCCGCACCGGGAGCAGAGCCTGCGTCCCAGCACCCGGCGGCGCACCTCGTCGTCCGGCATGTTGAGATCGATGACCCCGTCGATGTCGTAGCTCTCCAGGAAGAATTCCGCCTGTCGCACATTGCGCGGGAAGCCGTCGACGATGAAGCCGTAGTTCCAGTCGTGCTGGTCCAGCCGGCCGCGCACCACCGACTCCACAAGCTCGTCGTCGACGAGCTGGCCGGCGGCCACGATCCGCTTGACGTGAGCTCCCAGCTTGGTGTGATTCTGCACGTTCCACCGGAAGACGTCGCCGACGCTGAGATGGACGAGGTCGAGGTCCTCGCACAGCATCTTCGCCTGCGTGCCCTTGCCGCTGCCCTGGACGCCCATGATGACGTACTTGCGCATAGCCGCACCCTGACACGCGCGAGCCTGCTTTCCCAGCCTGACGAGTGAGTCGTGCTGCCGCCTGGGCGGATAGTCGGAGATCGGCTCGGCTACTCCTCCACCGTGGCGTCAGCCGGTTGTGGAATGCACGCTGAAGCGGCGGTGTGTCAGTGATGGCATGCGGGCGCGGACCTGGGCGACCCGGTCGGCGGAGACGTCGGCCACCGCGACGCCCTCGTGGTCGAGCAGCTGAACCAGGGGTATTCCGGCCGGGTCCACGACGACGCTGCGCCCGGCGTAGTGGGGGGCGCACTGGTCGGCGGCGGCGACGTAGCAGGTGTTCTCGATCGCGCGAGCGCGGACCAGAGTGAGCCACTGCTCTTCCTTGAGCGGCCCGGCCACCCATGCCGACGGCAGTGCCAGCAGCGTGGCGCCCGCGTCGACGAGTGCCCGGCCGAGCTCGGGGAACCGCACGTCGTAGCAGGTCAGCACGCCGACCTCCACGTCTCCGCAGGGGAAGACGAGCAGCGACGACTCGTCGAGCGGGCCGGCGACGAGCCGCTCGGACTCCATCCACCCGAGGGCATCGAACAAGTGCAGCTTGCGGTAGTGACCGACCGGCCCGTCCGCACCGACGGCTACCACGGTGTTGTACGCCCGCGACCGGTCGCCGTCGGCGGTTTCGAACATGCCCGCCACCACGGTCACGTCGTACGCCGCCGCGGCTTCGGCGAGGCCGGTGGCGAAGGGGCCGTCGAGGGGTTCGGCCACCGCGCCGAGCGGCGGGTCCGCCGGTCGGCCGAAGGTGTGCATCGACGCCTCCGGACAGACGACCAGCTGGGCGCCGCCGTCGGCAGCAGCGCCCACGAGGGCGCGCAGCCGCTCGAGGTTGGCCTGCTTGTCCCGCCCAGCGGCGAACTGGACCACGGCGACTCTCATGTCACCATCCTCTCCCTCGCTACTGTCGCCGGATGAGTGACCGGCTGGTCGAGCGGATGCGCGGCTTCGGCACCACCGTCTTCGCCGAGATCACCGCACTGGCGCAGCAGACCGGCGCGATGAACCTCGGGCAGGGCTTCCCCGACACCGACGGCCCGGCGAGCATGCTGGCCCGCGCCGTCGAGGCGATCGGTAACGGGCTGAACCAGTACCCGCCCGGCCCCGGACTGCCGCAGTTGCGCCAGGCGGTCGCCGATCACCGCCGCGACCGGTATGGACTGGACTACGACCCTGACTCCGAAGTCCTCGTCACCGTCGGCGCGACGGAGGGGGTCAGCGCCGCGCTGCTCGCACTGTGCGGCCCGGGGGACGAAGTCGTGGTGCTCGAGCCGTACTACGACTCCTACGCCGCCGCGATTTCGCTCGCCGGCGCGGTACGCCGCCCGGTGACGCTGCGGCCGGAGACGGCCGCTGGGCGTTTCACCTTCGACCCTGCCGAGTTGCGCGCCGCGGCCGGCCCGCGCGCCAGGGTGCTGCTGCTCAACAGCCCGCACAACCCGACCGGCACGGTGCTGACTGACGACGAGCTGGCCGCGGTCGCGGATGTCTGCCGCGAGCACGACCTGATCGCGGTCACCGACGAGGTCTATGAGCACCTCACGTACGACGGTGTACGGCACGTCCCGCTCGCCACGCTGCCCGGCATGCGGGAACGCACCGTGTCGGTTTCCTCCGCCGGGAAGACGTTCTCGGTCACCGGCTGGAAGGTCGGGTGGATCTGCGCACCGGCTCCGCTGATCCGTGCGGTCGTCACGGTGAAGCAGTACCTCACCTTCGCGGTCGGCGGGCCGTTCCAGGCGGGCGTGGCCCACGCGCTGGGCCACGAGCTGGCCTGGGTCGAGCGCAACCGGATGGCCCTGCAGTCCAAGCGCGACCTGCTGGCCCGCGGGCTGGCCGAGCTCGGCGTGCCCGTGCACGTTCCCGCGGGAACCTACTTCCTGCAGATGGACGTCCGCGGCCTCGGCGTGTCCGACGGGGTGGCGTGGGCTCGCGCGCTCCCGCAGCAGGCAGGAGTCGCCGCCATCCCCACGGCCGTGTTTTACGACGACGTCGAGGCGGGGCGGCCCTTCGTCCGGTTCGCGTTCTGCAAGCGTGCGGAGGTGCTCGACGAGGCGGTCTCCCGGCTGTCGTCGTACGCCGCCCGACTGGGTTGAGCCGCGTCGGCTGCAGGGAGCCGGACGTCCACTCGGGTGCGGCCCGGGCGACTGTCGAGAGAAACCCGGCCGTCGTGGGCGGAGATGACGGCCGCGACGATGGACAGCCCGAGACCGCTGCCGCCCCGGTCGCGGGCGCGGGAGTCGTCGGCGCGGGTGAACCGCTCGAACGCACGCTCCCGGAGTCCGGCCGGCAGTCCCGGTCCGTCGTCGGTGACGCTCACCACCACCTCGTGGTCCGCCTCCTCGACGCACACCTGGACAGTGGTGCCGGGCGGGGTGTGCACCCGAGCGTTGGCGAGCAGGTTGGCGAGCACTTGTCGCAGTCGGTCCGCGTCGCCGGTCACGAAGGCGGGGTGCGGCGGGATGTCCAGGAGCACGGTCTGGTTCGGGGCGGCGGCTTGCGAGTCCGCGGCAGCATCGGCCGCCAGCAGCGCGAGGTCGACGGGCTCCCGCCGCAGCGGGCGGCCCTGGTCGAGCCGGGCCAGCAGCAGCAGGTCGTCCACGAGCACCCCCATGCGGCGGGCCTCGTCCTCTACCCGGGCCATCGCTCGGGCCAGGTCGTCCGGATGCGTGTCACCGGCGCGTCGGAACAGCTCGGCGTAACCGCGGATGGCGGCCAGCGGCGTACGCAGTTCGTGGCTCGCGTCGGCGACGAAGCGACGCAGCCGCTCCTCCGTGGCGGCCCGCGCCTCCAGCGACGTGGCGACGTGGCCGAGCATGCCGTTGACCGCCCCGGCCAGCTCACCAACCTCGGTGCCTTCGTCTTCGACCGCGACTCGTTCGTCCAGCGCCACCCGGCCGCTCGACAGGGGAAGCGCGGACACCCGGCGGGCCGCGGCGGACACCCGCTCCAGCGGTCGCAGCTCGCGGCGTATCAACATCGCGCCGAGTACGGCCAGCGCGAGCAGCGCCGGGAGGAACGTCAGCACCTCCACCAGCCACAGCCGGCGTACGGTCTGTGCGACCGGCTCCAGTGGCAGGCCGACGACGACGCGGTCGCCGTCGGGATTCGTCGCGCCGAGCACCCGGTAGCCCCCCAGCGTGGAGAGGTCCACGTCCTCCGGCGGCCGGCGCACCGCAGCGAGGGCCCGCACGTCCGCCGCGGACAGCGTCGCCCGCCCCCGCGCCTCGTCGGCGGGGACGACGACGACCGGGGGCTCGGTGACCCGCCCCGTCCGGTCGGTCTCCAGCAGCAGCGTTCCGACGGCCAGCCCGTCTAGCCGGCCGAAGGGTCTGGACACCGCCTGGGTGGCCGCCTGCACCAGCTGCTCGTCGAGCCGTTCGAGCAAGAACGTCCGGAGGAAGTGGCCGGTGGCCGCGCCGATGACGGTGAGGGCGATGGCGACGAGTGCGGTCAGCCCGAGCGCCAGCCGGGTACGCAGCGGCCGGCGAGCCCGCGGACTCACCGCGCCGCTTCCGGCGCGCGCAGCACATATCCCACGCCGCGCACGGTGTGGATCAGCGGCTCGCGGTCGCGGTCGAGCTTGCGGCGCAGGTAGCCGACGTACAGCTCGACGATGTTGGCCTGGCCCCCGAAGTCGTAGTGCCACACCCGATCGAGGATCTGCGCCTTGGACACCACCCGGCGCGCGTTGCGCATGAGATAGCGCAGCAGCTCGAACTCGGTGGCGGTCAGCTGTACCAACTCGCCGCCGCGGCGCACCTCGCGCGCCTCCTCGTCCAGGACGAGGTCCGCAACCTGGAGCACCGAGTCACGCTGCCCGTGGGCGATCCCCGCCCGACGCAACAGCGCGCGCAGTCGGGCGACCAGCTCCTCCAGCGAGAACGGTTTCACCACGTAGTCGTCGCCGCCGAGGGTGAGCCCCCGCACGCGATCCTCGGTGGCGTCGCGGGCGGTGAGGAACAGCACCGGAGTCTGTACGCCGTTCGAGCGCAGCCGCTGCAGGACCTCGAAGCCGTCCAGATCGGGAAGCATCACGTCCAGCACGACGAGGTCGGGGGAGAAGGAGCGGAACTCGGTGAGCGCCTGGGAGCCGGTGGCCGCCGTACGCACTGCCCAGCCCTCGTAGCGCAGCACCGTTGCGACCACGTCGGTCAGCGCGGGTTCGTCGTCGACGACCAGCACGCGCACCGGGTCGCCGGAGCCATTTTCGCTGCCGATCACGTCTTCAGTGTGACCGGCGTCCCTGTGGACTCGCTGTGAGGCCGCTGCGGGTCTCGTCGAGCCGCCTCCGGTCATGCCGGCCCGGTCTGGCGGAAGCTTGGTGGTGGGGAAGATGTCTTCTTGCGGTACGCCGCTCTCCCCTAGCGCCGCGCCGATCTCCGCCTCGAAGGGACACGGTGGGTTTGCGATCCATTGGACTATCCACGTCTTCACTCATGTCTGCGACTGCCAGGGGTCCACGACCTCGATGCCGGTATCGCGGAAGTCCTTGCTGTTGCGGGTGGCCAGTGCCGCACCATGAACGCGGCAGACGGCTGCAATCTGCGCGTCGAAGCCGCTGATGACAGCGCCGGCGCGCTCGCGGCCCGCGACCAGGTCGGCGTACTCAGCAGCCGCTGCAGCATCGAAAGGCAGCACCTGTCGAGGAAATGCAGCGAAGACCTGGTGCGCAGCGCTCTGAGTTGGTCCTTGCGACGACCGTCCGCCAACCGCTCGATGCCGTACCTCACCTCCGCGACCGTGACGGCGGTGGTGCACAAGCCGGCAACGCGATGACTGTGCAGCCAGGTCACAACTGCGGCTGACGGCGGTGAGCGCATCAACTCGGATACGACATGGGTGTCGAGGACGACCACCCGGGTAGCTCGGCAGCCCGTGCTCGAGCTGTGCGCTCAGGCAATGTCAAGTCGACGCCACCCAGCTCTGTGAACCGGGACAGCAGGTCGGTGAAGAGCTCCCGTTCAGGCGCGGGCTCACTCACCGCATTGGTCAGGATGCTGCGGATCTCGGCCTCCATGGAGCGCCCGTGGCGAGCAGCCCGGATGCGCAGCCGCTCCCGAACGCCCTCCTCGAGGTTGCGAATGCTCAGCGCCGCCATCTGCTCGCCTCCTCGCTGCTAGCGGTGCTAGCAGGCCGGCCTCGGAGATCGGCGCGCCTGACGGGCCGTCAGCTGTCCGGGGGATCGGCGTGGCGGGCGCGTTCGGCGAGGAATCGCTCCAGTTCGGCTCCCAGCTCGTCGGCCGTCGGCAGCGAGTCCTCCCCGTCTGCCAGCGGCCGGTGGGCGCCCCGGTCGGCGATAAAGGCGTCGTACTGTCGCTCCAGCCCCTCCACGATGGCGAGGACGTCCGCGGACTGCCGCACCTGCTCGTCGATCTGCGCTCGGGTGCTGACGGCCGCCGTCCGCAGTTCCTCCGTCGGCAGCACCAGCCCGGTCGCCTTGACGACGGCG
>JBBSMJ010000041.1:0-8318 GCA_038233235.1 Actinomycetes bacterium
CAGGGTGGCACCCTTACCGTCTTGTTGCAGCATGGGGCGAGTGGGTGCGCGGTCCGCGACAACCAGTCACGATCAGCACCACTGGCAGCCCGACCGATGACGATTGAGGGAGCCGTTGAGCACCACGCCGATCGCCGACCTTGCCCTGCTGTCCGACTGCCATTCCACCGCGCTGGTCAACCGCGACGGCGACGTCGAGTGGCTGTGCTTCCCGCGTTTCGACAGCCCCGCGGTCTTCGCCCGGCTGCTCGACGACGACGCGGGCCACTGGACAGTTCGGCCCATCGGAGCCGGGCACGAGGTGAGCCGCCGCTATCTCGACCGCACGATGGTGCTCGAGACGACCTTCCGTACGTCGACTGGCGTCGTCGTCCTCACCGACGCGCTCGCCATGGGAGCGCACAACACCGGACACCAGCTCGGTGCGGGCGCCCCGCACCTGCTGCTTCGCCAACTTCGCTGCACGGAGGGGGAGGCGGAGATCGAGGTGAGCTATACGCCGCGCCCAGAGTTCGGCCACGTCGTACCGCGATTGAGCAATGTCGACGGCGGGATCACCGCAAGGGGAGGTGCGGAGTGGCTGGTGCTCACCTGCCCATTCGAGTTGGAGTACGACCGCGCCGGCGCCCGGGGCCGTACCGGGCTGCGCGCAGGGGAGACGCTGCGCTTCGCGCTGCATCGGTCGACGCTGCAGGATTCTCCGGCGCGGGTGTGGTCACAAGGCGAGCTCGGCGAGCGGCTCGAGGGGACCGTGACCGCATGGCGGTCGTGGGCCGACGAGCACCAGCAGTACGACGGACCGTGGGATCACCTGGTGAAGCACAGCGGCCGGGTGCTGCAGGCGCTGACCTATCAACCCAGCGGCGCGATCGTGGCGGCGGCGACCACCTCGCTCCCGGAGGCGGTGGGCGCGGATCGCAACTGGGACTACCGCTACTCCTGGGTGCGCGACGCCAGCATGACGATGGAGGCGCTGTGGGTGGCCGCCTGCCCGGATGAAGCGGATGACTTCTTCGGGTTCATGACCACCGCGGCGGCCGGCTCCGGCGGACCGAAGCGGTCGCTGCGGATCGTGTACGGCGTCGGGGGCGAGCACGACATCAGCGAGCGCACGCTGGACCACCTCGACGGCTGGCGGGGAAGCCAGCCGGTCCGCGTCGGCAACGACGCCTGGAAACAGGACCAGCTCGACGTCTACGGGGAGCTCCTCGGCGCCGCGCACCGCCTGGCCGACCAGCTCGGCGACCTCGATTCGGACACCCGCGGCTTTCTTGTGCGCACGGCGGACGCGGCAGCGGCGCGCTGGCGCGACCCGGATCAGGGCATCTGGGAGGTGCGCGGAGAGCCGAAGCAATTCCTGCACTCAAAGGTGATGTGCTGGCTCGCGCTGGACCGCGCCATCGAGTTGGCGGAGCTACTGCAGGCGGCGGAGAAGGTGCCGCAGTGGACGAAGGTCCGGGAGGAGATCAAGGAGACGGTCCTGGCGAAGGGGTGGAACGAGGAGGCGGGATCCTTCACCCAGCACTTCGGCTCCACCGCGCTCGACGCGTCGAGCCTCGTCCTGCCAATCGTCGGCTTCCTCCGGGCCGACGACGAGCGCATGCGGGCCAGCATCGAGGCCATCGCGGACCGGCTCAGCGACGAGCGGGGGCTGATCTACCGCTACAGCGCGGAGGACGGCGACGACGGTGTCGGCGGCAAGGAGGGGACGTTCCTGCTGTGCACCTTCTGGTTGGCGGAGGCGCTCGCGTTTGCGGGCGAGGTGGACCGGGCGCGGACCGCATTCGAAACCGCGGCTGCCTTCGCCAACGACGTAGGGCTGCTCGCCGAGGAGGTCGACTCGGACAGCGGTGAGCTGTTGGGCAACTTTCCGCAGGCGTTCAGCCATGTGGGTCTCATCAACGCCGCCTGGGCCATCAGCCGGGCGGAGAGCCAGCACGAGGACCTACCCTCGAAGGCGTGACCGCCGACCGACCGCCCCGGCTGCGCCCGCTGCCGGGCGCGTACGCCGACGCGGCGCCGGACCGCTCGGCGGCGCTGTCCGACGCGGCGCTGCTGGAGCTGTTGGAGCAGGCGCTGGCCGACCTCCCCCGCGCCGAACGGGCGGCGGCGGTGGTGGCGTACGGATTGGACGAGGGCACCCAGGGCGTGGCCGACGACCTCGGGCTCAGCGAACCCGAAGCGGACGCACTCACCCGCAGCGCCGTTCAGCTGCTACGCGGCGCGCTCGCGGACGTCGATCTGGACGAGCCGCAGGTCCACGCGCGGCTCGAGCAGCGTCGGCGGCGGCGTACTTCGACTCCTGACACCGGCTGAGCGGTGCGCTACCAGTCAGACCTGGAGGACAGCGCCCGCTGGGACGGGTTCGTGTTGCGGCCCGGCGACATCGTCATCAGTGCCCGCTCGAAGACCGGGACCACGTGGGTGCAGATGATCTGCGCGCTGCTCGTCTTCCAGACGGCCGACCTGCCCGCGCCGCTGACCACGCTGTCACCGTGGCTGGACATGCTGCTGCGGCCGGTCGACGAGGTCCATCGCCAGTTGGCGGAGCAGCGGCATCGGCGCTTCATCAAGACGCACACGCCGCTGGCCGGACTGCATCTTGCAGCAAACGTCACCTACGTGGTGACTGCGCGGGATCCGCGCGACATGGCGATCTCGCTGTATCACCAGGGCACCAACCTCGACCGCGACGTGATTCGCCGGCTGCTCGGCGAACCGCAAACGCCCGCCGAGACCTCCCCGGCTGTACGCCCCGATGCGCGACAGGCGTTGCTGAACTGGATCGAGGACTCGCGCAGCCCGCAGGAGAGCATGGACTCCCTTCGCGGAGTCATGGCGCACCTGTCAGAGGCGTGGGATCGGCGGCACGAGCCGAACGTCGTCCTCGTCCACTACCGCGACTTGTCCGACGATCTGGAGGGCGAGATGCGCCGGCTGGCCGACTCGCTGGGTATCGCCGTACCCGAGCGGGCGTGGCCGGCGCTGGTCCACGCGGCGCGGTTCGAGAGCATGAGCGCCCGGGCGGACGAGTTGGTCCCCGACGAACGGGCCGGGATCCTGAAGAGCAACCAGCGCTTCTTCCGCAGCGGCGAGTCGGGGCAGTGGCGGGAGTTGCTCACTGCCGACGATGTCGCCCGATACGACGAGAAGGTTCGGGCGCTGGCGCCGGCTGACCTGCGCGAGTGGCTGCACCGCTGAGGGCATAACCGGGCCGGCAGGCCGGGACGGCTAGCGTGACCCGGTGCCACTGCTGGGAGCGGGAGACCCGCTGCCCGGGCGTCCGCAGCGGATCCTGGTGGCCGGGACGTCCGGGTCGGGCAAGACGACGCTGGCCGGCCGGGTGGCCGACGCACTCGCAGCGCCGCACATCGAGATCGACGCGCTCTACCACGGCCCGGCCTGGACGCCGCTGGCCAGCTTCGAGTCCGAGGTCCGCCGATTCAGCGCGGAGCCGCGCTGGGTGACTGAGTGGCAGTACGACGTCGTACGCCGCGTGCTGGCCGAGCGCGCCGACCTCGTGGTCTGGTTGGACCTGCCGAAAGCCGTGGTCATGCGCCGGGTGGTCCTGCGCACGGTTCGCCGCCGGATGCGCCGCGAAGAACTGTGGAACGGCAATCTAGAACCGCCGCTGCGGACGTTCGTCACCGACCCAGAACACATCGTGCGCTGGGCCTGGACGACGCACCACAAGACCGGACCCCGGCTGGCAGCGCTACGAAGTCAGCGACCCGACCTCGTCATCGTGCGCCTCCGCAACCGTTCGGCGGTGAACCGCTGGCTGCGCGGTCCGCTGCGGCGCGCCGCCGAGGGAAACCGGTGACTGGAGCGGTCCGGAAGACACGAATGCCCCGGACGGTGGACGTCCGGGGCCTCGTGCTTTCCAGGGCGTCGACCCGCCTGGTTTGCCTCTCGGCACATGGTCGCTCGAAGCGACAGGGTTGGGACCGGGGCCATTGGAGCGGGTCGACCGGCACCTCGTGAGGCACCGCAGCCAAGACTAACGCGACCCCTGCGCTTGGTCTTCCGCTTCCGGCAGATCCACCCGATCGCCACGCGCTCCGGCCGATCTCGTGGTTGGTGTAGTCGGGCGGTTCAGCGGGCGAGGATGAGGCTCATCGCTTCGGCGCGGGTGGCAGAGTCCTTCTGGAAGCCGCCGCGCACTGCCGAGGTCACCGTCTTCGAGCCGGGCTTGCGTACGCCTCGCATCGTCATGCACAGGTGCTCGCACTCCACCACGACGATGACCCCGCGGGGCCGCAGCGCGGTGACGAGCGCGTCCGCGATCTGGGTGGTCATCCGCTCCTGCACCTGCGGCCGCCGCGCGAAGACCTCGACGAGCCGGGCCAGCTTCGACAAGCCGGTGATGCGGCCGTCCTCGGCCGGGATGTAGCCGACATGGGCGACCCCGAAGAACGGCGCCAGGTGGTGCTCGCACGTGCTGTAGACCTCGATGCCGCGGACCAGCACCAGCTCCTGGTGTCCGGCGTCGAAGGTGGTCTGCAGCACCTCGTGAGGTCGCTGCCGCATGCCGGCGAACATCTCGGCGTAGGCCTGCGCCACCCGCGCGGGGGTTTGCCGCAGACCGTCGCGATCTGGGTCCTCTCCGATGCCGAGAAGCAGCTCGCGGACGGCCGCCTCCACGCGGGCGGCATCGAAGCGAGCCGCCGGTCGGCCATCGAGGTCGGGCAGCGGGATGGGGTCGACCACCGGCTCAGCTTTCCGCGGCGTCCTGCGCCGGAGTGGGCGGCTGCGGACCGGTCGATCCCGGAGCCGGGCGGCTGCCGGGTACGTCGGTCGGCTGCGGCAGGCCCATGCTGCTGTGCTCACGCTCGCGCCCATGTCCGTTGGAGTGGGCGAGCTCCTTGGGTGTCATCACCGGCGGACGGTTCGGTGGCACCCGGTCGCTGGCCCCCACCCACGCCGGCCGGGAGGGACGTCGGCGGATGGTCGGCCCGAAGATCTCGGCCACCTCCGCCTTGTCGAGGGTCTCCTTCTCCAGCAGCGCGAGCACCAGCTGGTCGAGCAGGTCGCGGTTGTCGTTGAGGATGTCCCAGGCCTCGTCATGCGCCGCCTGGATGAGGCGCTTGACCTCCTCGTCGACCACCGACGCCACGTGCTCGGAGTAGTCGCGCTGGTGGCCCATGTCGCGGCCGAGAAAGACCTCGCCGCTGCCCTGTCCGAACTTGATGGGACCGAGCCGCTCGGTCATGCCGAACTGGGTGACCATGGCCCGCGCCACGCCGGTGGCCTTCTCGATATCATTGGCCGCACCGGTCGTCGGGTCCTGGAAGACCAGCTCCTCCGCTGCTCGCCCGCCCAACATGTAGGCGAGCTGGTCGAGCATCTCGTTACGCGTGGTGGAGTACTTGTCGTCGTCGGGCAGCACCATGGTGTACCCCAGCGCCCGCCCCCGCGACACGATGGTGATCTTGTGTACGGGGTCCGTGTTGGGCAGGGCCGCGGCCACCAGCGCGTGACCGCCCTCGTGGTAGGCGGTGATCTTCTTCTCTTTCTCCCCCATCAACCGGCCGCGCTTCGGGCCGGCCATGACCCGGTCGATCGCCTCGTCGATCTCCTTGGGGCCGATGAGCTTCAGGTCCGATCGCGCGGTGAGCAGGGCTGCCTCGTTGAGCACGTTGGCCAGGTCGGCGCCGGTCATCCCCGGCGTACGGCGGGCGAACGCCATGAGGTCGACCTCGGGAGACAGCGGCTTGCCCTTGCCGTGCACCTCGAGGATCTTCAATCGGCCCTGCAGGTCGGGGCTGGAGACGGCGATCTGCCGGTCGAAGCGGCCGGGGCGCAGCAGCGCCGGGTCGAGAATGTCGGGCCGGTTCGTCGCGGCGATGAGGATGACCCCGCCCTTGACGTCGAAGCCGTCCATCTCGACCAGCAGCTGGTTGAGGGTCTGCTCCCGCTCGTCGTGGCCGCCGCCGCGGCCGGCGCCGCGGGGCCGCCCGACCGCGTCGATCTCGTCGACGAAGATGATCGCCGGGGCGTTTGCCTTCGCCTGCTCGAACAGGTCGCGTACGCGACTCGCCCCGACTCCGACGAACATCTCGACGAAGTCCGACCCGGAGATGGAGTAGAACGGCACGCCAGCTTCCCCGGCGACGGCGCGGGCGAGCAGGGTCTTGCCGGTGCCCGGCGGGCCGTAGAGCAACACGCCCTTGGGAATCTTGGCGCCGATCGCCTGGAACTTCGCCGGGTTCTCCAGGAACTCCTTGATCTCGTGCAACTCCTGGACTGCCTCTTCGACCCCGGCCACGTCTGCGAACGTCGTCTTGGGCGTGTCCTTCGACACCACCTTGGCCTTAGACTTGCCGAAGTTCATGACCCGGGAGCCGCCGCCCTGCATCTGGTTCATGAAGAAGAAGAGCAGCAGCACGATGATCGCGATGGGCAGCAGGCTGATGAGCAGACTGAAGAGCAGGTTGTCCTGCGGTACCTCGGAGTCGTAGCCCTTGGTCGGGGGGTGGTCCTCCAGCAGGGTGACCAGCAGGGGCCCCTGCGCCTCGACGTACTCCGAGCGGACCTGGGTGCCGTCGTCCAGGGTCAGCTCGACCCGCTGGTCCCGGTCGACCAGTTTGGCGGACTCGACGTTGTCGTTGCGGATCTCTTGGACGACGGTGGAGGTATCGACCTCCTTGAAGCCACCCGTCGAAGAAACCACCTGGCTGCCGACGAGTACCGCCAGCACGGCCAAGGTGATCCAGAAGAAAGGCCCACGAAAGTAGCGCTTGACGTCCATGGATGGGAGCGGCCGGCGCTCCTTGACCTCCTGATCTGCAGACCCCGCTTCGCGAGGGAAAGGGGCCGGTTCCCCGGCAATCGACGGTACACCGGGTGTGACCTGCCGCGCAGCGCAGCGCGGACAGCCGGGGACGACCAGCCGGGGACGACGTCGTACGCCGGAATCAACGCCCCGGACGGACCCCGTGTTCCCCCGCTTCCGGTCGCGTCGGGGTGGGACTAGCTGCCGGCGGGACCTGGCGCTACCTGCCGGCGGGACCTGGCGCGGCGGCGCCGTACACGTGCGGGGCCAGCGTCGCCACGAACGGCAGGTTGCGGTACGCCTCGGCGTAGTCCAGCCCGTAGCCGACGACGAACTCGTTGGGGATGTCGAATCCCACGTAGCGGACGTCGACGTTCACCCGGGCGGCGTCCGGCTTGCGCAGCAGCGCACAGACCTCGACCGACGCGGGATTGCGGGAGGCCAGGTTGCGCAGCAGCCAGGACAGGGTGAGACCGGAGTCGATGATGTCCTCGACGACCAGCACGTGGCGGCCGCTGATGTCCCGGTCGAGGTCCTTGAGGATGCGTACGACGCCGGAGGACCGGGTGCCCGAGCCGTAGGAGGACACCGCCATCCAGTCCATGTGCACCGGCAGGTGCATGGCCCGAGCCAGGTCGGCCATGAGCATCACCGCGCCCTTGAGGACGCCGACGAGCAGCACGTCCCGGCCGGCGTAGTCGGCGTCGATGTCCGCGGCGAGCTCGGCGAGCTTGGCGCGGATGCGCTCCTCGCTGATGAAGATCCGGTCGAGGTCGGCGGCCACGTCCTTCTCGTCCACGGGCGGCCGATCACTCCTCGTGCTGGGCGGCGAAAAGGTGCAGCCTGCCACAGCGGCGTACGACGCGGACGCCGCCCGGCAGCTGGGCCTCCTGCTGCCCGTGCCAGTTGATGAGCAGCGCGTCGAGCGCGTCGAGGTGTACGGCGGCCAGCGCTCCGGACGGGGCACCGACGGCGACGGCGCACTGGCGCAGCACCCGGCGCCGCACCGCGGCCGGGAGTGCGGCGAGCGTGGGAACGTCCAGGCCGCCCTCGGGGTGCGCTGCGCCGGCCGCTGCGTCGCGCGCCCAGCCGTCGAGCGCGTCGGCGTCGTCGCGCAGCAGCCGAGCGGTGCGGGCCAGCGCTGCGGCGACGCCCGGACCCAGCGCGCGCTCCAGCGCGGGCAGCGCGTCGCTGCGTACGCGGGGTCGTGCGTACGCCGGGTCGCTGTTGTGCGGGTCCTCCCAGGGGGTCAACGCCTGGGCCGCACAGGCGGCGCGGGTCGTGGTCCGGTCGAGGTCCAGCAGTGGGCGCCGGTACCGACCGGCGACCGGCGCCATGCCGGCGAGGGAGCGGGCGCCGGACCCGCGGGCGAGCCCGAGGAGCACCGTCTCGGCCTGGTCGTCGCGGGTGTGCCCGAGCAGGACGGCGGCCGCGCCCAGCCGGTCTGCGAGCTCCCCGAGAGCGGCGTACCGGGCATCGCGTGCCGCCGCCTCCGGCCCACCGGTACGGCCCACCTCGACGGTCGCGATCTCCACCGGGTCCA